>NZ_JAOQJO010000022.1:0-68702 GCF_025567015.1 Waltera acetigignens
CTTCCCGAGGAATGCCGGAAACCACGCCGCTCATAAAAGCGGCGTTAAATTTAAGGGTAGGCGCAGGATTTGACGTTTACAATAAAAAACTGGGTGTAATAAAAACAAAAGGTATACGTTAAATAACGGAGAGGGATAAGTCTTAAATGGCTTATCCCTTTTTGCAAATATTATGAGAAGTGTTTTTTAACTTGATTTATGAAATTATGGTCACCATATTTTTTGGCGATATTTAGAATATCTGATTTTGAATAATATGATAATGTGTATTTAGTAGTAGTTTCTTTGTGCTTTTCTAGCAAAGTAGCCGATTGTCCGTCAAAACCACCTAATGACCAGATTTGAAACTCATATGTTCTTTGAGGGTAAGTGTTTTGTAGCCATTTCCTAAATGTTGGTACAATTTCAGATAACCATTTTTGGACATATTTAAATGATAACGAGGATTTTGTTGCTTTACACTCAATAATAATAACTTTATTGTCTTTGCATACAAGAACATCAATTTCGTTTTGGGTTCCTCTATCATTGGGGATAAGCTTGTTCATTTCAATATATGACACGCCTAGTTTGTTATAGAAGGAACCAACCATGTATTCAAATAAGTCTCCCATTGCATTATTAAATCGTCCTTCGTTTTTGGCAATGTTTTCAAGTAGTAAGTCAATTTTTGAGGCATCTTTTAGTAAGATGGCGGTTGCATTTTGAAAAACATTATATATATCGGAGAGAAGGCTAGTATAGTTGTTGTCATATATATTAGAGAGTATTCCGACAAATATTTTCTGTTCTTTCAATAGTCTTAATGCATCGGGTTCAACATTATTAACAAGTAATACGGGAAAGAAGTTTGGAGCATTTTTAAAATGTCGTATTATATTTATTTTTCCAATAAAATAAGTAATATCAGAAACGGAAATCGTATCTTTATAAATGACATCAGCAATTAAAAAGCCAGGTTTTTGTTCTAACTGATTATATATTGGCTGTACATATGAAGGGCATGTTGCGTTCCATTGAAAATGGGAGAACTCAGCAATATTGGGAAAGATGGTGGCTGAATTATAAGCAATTAAGTTCAATTTCGCAGCCCATGAAATAAAATCACTTACAATTATTTTACATATTCTGTTATGGCTATTATAGTGTGTAAGATCGAATGTGCTTCCAGAATATGAACCATTTAAAATGTAGTATTCGGTGTCATATTCATAAATTATTTCAGCTGTTAATAAATCAGCTATGTTTCTTGAAAACAGACGATGTCCTTTGGTTTTCTTGATGGGTGAATTGGAATAAATTGCAAATGAGTTTTTGGATATAATTCCATAATTGTTTTCTAAGGCAATTAATAAAGGGGCTATAGTGGAAGAATGTTTCTTTAGCGAAGAATACAGCATTTTTTTGTAACTAGATGTATTATATTGTTCTTCCAAATAGCAAAAGATTTGATTCTTTTCGAATGGAAAATATTTAATTTTTTGAATGGGTGAGCGGGCGCGAGATATTGCTTTCCTTGCGGCCTCATTACTAGCATTGTATTTCTTTTCATATTTTTTGGCTAAATCCCCAGAAAGCATAGGGCCATATTGCTTTAATAGAATTTCAATACGATTCATTTTTACTTTTCTCCTAATATGTCACACGACACTATTTATAATATATAATATATTTGTCACCTATATTAACACATAAACAACGTGAAATAAAGGATTTTTAGGTATATGATGTCACAGTATATTTATTTTGATTGAACTTATGTCTTTTGTTGAAAAAACTATTGAGATTTGCAAACTTCAATTTCTGATTGAGAAACACGGCAAAAAGTGCTATAATATTATGCAGTATAAATGTCAGATTGTTCATCAAAATTGGAGGATTAAAATGGCGGTTAACTATGATAAATTATGGCGTATCTTAAATGAGCGTGGGATGATGAAAACAGAGCTTATAAGAGAGGCTAAAATCAGTACAAATGCAATGGCAAAGCTTGGCAGAAATGAAGATGTACGTGTAGGGATATTAGAAAAGATTTGTTTGGCACTGGATTGTAAGATGGATGATATTTTGGATATTGTGCCAGAAAGTAAGGAGAATAAGTAAATGCATAAATTTATTGAAATACCCATATATGCGTTAGATAAAAGTACATTACGTGTAAGGTATGAAAAATATGTAGATACATTACGTCGAGAGGTTTTTCCAGACATAATAGAAGAAACGTTCCAAAGATGTTTAGAAATTGAAACTTATCCTAAAAGAGTGTGGGAGTATAATCATATAGTTGGTTATGTTGTTATTGGTTATGAATTTGGTGATATATCGTTCAAACTATATCTCCCTACACCGCAAAAACAAAGGTATATGTGGAGAACTTCTAAAAAGACCTTTTTGTATGATGTACATTCGAACGGCACACATTTCCGGGTGAATGAAAGCATGTGTAATGAAGACATTCAATACGAGATAGCGGATATGTTGGATTCAATCATAAAAGAACAGGTGCCGAAGAAGTATTATGTAGATAGACAAGCTTTTGATAATATAAACAGTAAGATTGATTATTTGAAAATTATTAACGAAGTCGATAATAAATAGATTTAAGTATCGAGGTTATACATATGACAGGCGAAAAGTTTACATTAATGCAATACTCAGTTAGTGCAATCCTTGGTTTGATTGATGCAGAGGATTTTGTTATTCCTGAAATTCAGAGACCATTTGTGTGGAAGAGAAGTCAGGTAAGAGATTTAATTGACTCATTGTACAATGGTTATCCAACCGGATATATTATTACTTGGAAAAATCCCGATGTTAAGACAAAGGATGGCGGTAAAGCAAATGGAAAAAAAGTGCTGATTGATGGTCAGCAAAGAGTTACTGCATTAATGGCTGCTATTGCCGGAAAAGAAGTTTTAGATGATGACTTTAACAAGGACAGAATAAAGATAGCATTTAATCTTTTGGCGGAGGATGAGACAAAGAGTTTTGCTGTGCAGGATGCGTCTCATTTAAAGGATAAGCGTTGGATACCGGATATTTCAGTTGTGTTTGATACTGAATTTGATTCTTTTGATTTTGCAATGAAATATTGCGAAGTGAATGAAGGTATAAAACCCAATGAAGTGAATAAGGCTGTAACTGCATTGAAGGGAATTGCCAATCGTCAGATAGGTGTTATTGAATTGGATGCGGCTTTGGATATTGACGAAGTTACAGAAATCTTTATCCGTATTAATTCTAAAGGTACAGCTCTTAGCCAGTCGGACTTCGTAATGTCTAAAATGGCAGCAGATACAATTCATTCAGGTAGCCTCATGAGAAAGACTGTGGATTATTTCTGTCATTTGGCGGTAAAACCGGATTTCTATTCACAGCTAACACATGATGCGGAATTCCAGGCTTCTAAATATGCGGATAAAATAAAATGGTTAGCAAAAGATTATGATGATATCTACGATCCGGATTATGGAGATATGCTTAGAGTATCATTTATGCATCAGTTTAGAAGAGGTAAATTAGCAGATTTGGTTAGTTTGCTCTCAGGACGAGATTTTGTTACGAAGGAATTTAGAGAAGATATTGTAGAAGAGTCTTATGGAAAATTGGACGCGGGTATTATGAATTTTATCAACCAGTACAATTTTTCTCAGTTTGTTATGGCAATTAAGGGTGCCGGGTATGTATCGAGCAAGCTCCTTAATTCAAGGATGACATTGGACTTTGTCTATACATTGTATCTGATGTTGTTAGATGACCCAGCAATTCCCAATGTACAGATAAAGAGATATGTGCAGAAATGGTTTGTTCTTTCAACCGTGACTTCAAGATATATTGGTTCACCGGAAACACAGATGGACCGTGATATGAGAACTATTGGTGAGAAAGGATTTATAACATTTTTAGCAGATGTTGAAGCATCAGCACTTTCAGAAACTTTCTGGACAGTTACATTGCCTCAGAATTTGGAAACATCATCTGTTAACAGTCCGGCGTTTAATACATTTTTAGCAGCACAGATTAATATGAACTGTAATTCTATGTTGATGAACGGTACGAAAGTTGCAGATTTAATTACTATTTCCGGGGATGTGCATCATATATTCCCGCGCAGTTATCTGAAAAATAATGGCGTGGATAATAAGACGAAATATAACCAGGTTGCGAATTACATATACCTTGATACACAGGTAAATAAAGCAATTAGTGATGATGCGCCGAATGTATATTTTGGAAAGGTTTTGAATCAGTGTGACGGTGGAAATATTGTACTTGGAAATATTGCAGACAGAGATTTGCTTGCAACAAACCTTGAGGAGAACTGTATTCCACAAAATATTATGAATATGACAGTTGAGAACTATGATGAATTTTTAACTGAAAGACGTAAAATGATGGCAGCGTTGATACAGAAGTATTATGAGAGGCTGTAAATTTTTTGTATACCAACTTCCGATAATAAGAATTATCAAGAAGTTTAACGAAGGATAGGAGGTAGTTATGGTTTCAAATTTTGAATTTTTGGAAAAAGATTTTCCAGTACTTGCAAACTTTGGAGAACTTGCAGAAAAGTACTGTTATTCAGATTCCAATTCATGCTTGATGAAATTGGGGATGATTGGTGAAACTATTGTAAATCTTATGTTTACATATGACAGAATCGCACTGCCACAGGATAATACTGCTGTGGCTAGAATTGATACCTTAGTCAGAGAAGGCCTTTTAACAAGAGATTTGGCTACCATATTGCATGGACTTAGAAAAGTCAGAAATAAGGCGGTACACGAGAACTATTCTTCGGTAACAGATAGTAAGAATTTCCTGCTTATGGCATATGGCATGTGTGAGTGGTTTATGCAGACTTATGGGGATTGGAGTTATACCCATAAGGATTTTGTTATGCCAGAAGAAAATGTAATGATAGTTTCCGTGGATAAGGAGGCAGAAGAAAAGAAAGAAGCAGAACTTGCAAAGCAGGCTGAAGAAAATGCGGCAAATGCTCCAAAAGTTGCTCGGGACGAACGTAAAAAGCAGGCAAATAAGGTTGCGAATCAGAGACCTAAGACAGAAGCTGAAACTCGCTTTTTAATTGATGAACAGTTACGAATGGTAGGTTGGGAAGCGGATACAGAAAATATTCGATATTCTAAGGGTGTAAGACCCACAAAGGGAAGAAAACTTGCTATCGCAGAATATCCTACCAATTCAACAGTTGGTAATCGTGGTTATGCGGATTATGCTCTTTTTATTGGTGAAAAATTAGTGGGCATTATAGAAGCAAAAGCAATTCATAAGGATATACCTTCTGTTATTGATTATCAGGGGAAAGATTATCCGAGATGCATCCGAGAAGAGGATGAAAAGTATGTTATAGGTAAATGGGGAGAGTTTAAGGTTCCGTTTACGTTTGCTACAAATGGCAGACCATATTTGGAACAGTATAGAACAAAATCCGGTATTTGGTTTTTGGATTTAAGAAAACCGGATAATTCACCTATGGCATTACATGGTTGGATGAGCCCTGATGGAATGGAAGAACTTCTTGCGGCTGATGTTGATAGTAGAAATAAGGAACTAAAAGAGATGCCGTATGATTTACTTACAGACAAGGACGGGTTAAATTTAAGACCATATCAGTTAAATGCAATTAAGGCGGCAGAGGAAGCTGTAATTAGCGGAAAACAGACTGCATTGCTGGCAATGGCAACAGGTACGGGCAAAACAAGAACGGTATTGGGTATGATTTATCGTTTCTTAAAAACAGAACGTTTCCGTCGTATTTTGTTCCTTGTTGACCGTACCGCTTTAGGCGAACAAGCGCAGGATGTATTCGAAGAAGTAAAGATGGAAGATCTTTTAACGCTTGATGATATTTACAATATTAAGGGCTTAGAAGATAAAACTATTGATAAAGAGACAAGAATTCATATATCAACAGTACAGGGAATGGTTAAGCGCATTATGTACAATAATGGTGAAACTATGCCTGCTGTGTCAGATTATGATTTACTCATAATAGACGAAGCGCATAGAGGATACATCCTTGATAAGGAAATGTGTGAGGATGAAGTTCTTTACAGAGATCAGAGAGAATATCAAAGTAAATACAGAGCTGTTATAGAATATTTTAATGCCATTAAAATTGCACTTACAGCCACACCAGCATTGCAGACAACAGAGATATTTGGTCAGCCGGTGTTTAAGTATACTTATAGAGAAGCGGTTATTGAGGGATACCTTGTAGACCATGACGCTCCACATGAATTAAAAACAAAATTGAGTTCGGAGGGCATTCATTATAAACAAGGAGAAACTGTGACAATATATGATCCTGTTACGGGAGAAATTACTAACAGTGAACTTATTGATGATGAATTGGATTTTGATGTGGATTCATTTAACAGACAGGTCATTACAGAACCTTTTAATAGAGCTGTTTTGGAAGAAATTGCAAAGAATATAGACCCGGAATCTCCGAGAGAACAGGGAAAGACTTTGATTTATGCGGTAAATGATGATCATGCAGATTTGATAGTTTCAATTCTCAAAGACATATATACGCAGTATGGTGTAGACAATGATGCTATTATGAAAATTACCGGTAGTGTTGCAAATGGAAATAAAAAGAAAATACAGGAAGCTATTAAGAGATTTAAGAATGAGGATTATCCATCAATAGTGGTTACTGTGGATTTGCTAACGACAGGTATTGATGTTCCGTCCATATCTACACTTGTATTTATGAGACGGGTAAAATCACGAATTCTTTTTGAGCAGATGTTGGGAAGAGCAACGCGTTTATGTAAGGAAATTCATAAAACACACTTTGAAATATATGACCCTGTTGGTGTATATGATGCACTTGAAGATGTAAGCACTATGAAACCGGTAGTGGCTAATCCGGCTACAACATTTACACAGTTGTTGGATAGTTTGCAGGGGATGGAAGATGAGGCTCATGTACAGAATCAGATTAATCAGGTAATTGCAAAATTACAGCGTAAAAAGAAGAATATTGATTCAAAAACAATGGAACACTTTATTGATATGTCTGGTGGTATGGATCCGACACAGTTTGTTGTGGATTTACAAAATAGAAAGCCGGAAGATGCAAAGAAACGTCTGCTTGCATATTATGATTTGTTCAAAATGCTACAAGAGAGCAAAATAAATGGTGGCAGACCTGTTGTAATTTCAGATAAAGAAGATGAATTGATTAGTCATACAAGAGGTTATGGAAATCAGGATGCCAGGCCAGAAGATTATTTGGATGCATTCTCAAATTATGTACAGACGAACATTAATGAAATTGCAGCTTTGAAAATTATATGTACAAGACCGCGCGAACTTACACGAGACAGTTTGAAATCTCTGTTGCTTACTTTGGATAGAGAAGGCTATACAGTGCAACAATTGAATACTGCTATTTCTCAGCTTACAAATGAGGAGATGGCAGCAGACATTATCAGCTTAATTCGCCGCTATGCAATTGGTTCTGTGCTAATTAGCCACGAGGCAAGAATCAGGAAAGCTGTCGATAGATTGCGTAAGGCACATACCTTTACTATGCAGGAACAAAACTGGATTAAGCGTATGGAAGATTATCTTTTGAATGAAGCGGTACTTAATGTGCAGGTTTTTGATGAAGATAGCCGTTTTAAGTCACAAGGTGGCTTTGCAAAGATAAATAAAGTATTTGGAAATAAATTAGAAAGCGTTGTTATAGAACTCAATGAGTATCTGTACGATGATGGAGGAAGAACTGCATGACAACACAGGAAATAGTATCAAAGCTATGGAATCTCTGTAATGTTTTAAGAGATGATGGTATAACATATCATCAATATGTAACGGAGCTTACATATATATTGTTCTTAAAAATGGCAAAAGAAACAGGAGCAGAATCTCAGATTCCGGAAGGATATCGCTGGGATGTTCTGAAAGCTAAAAGTGGTGTAGAACTGAAAAAGTTTTATAAAGAGTTATTAAATCATCTCGGCGAGAATTGTACCGGACGTGTGCGTGAGATTTATCAGGGTTCAGCAACTAATATAGATGAGCCTAAAAATCTTGAGAAGATTATTACAACTATTGATGGGCTCGATTGGTTTTCTGCTCGTGAAGAGGGATTGGGAAATCTCTATGAAGGTTTATTAGAGAAAAATGCGAATGAAAAGAAATCTGGTGCAGGTCAGTATTTTACACCGAGGGTTCTTATAGATGTAATGACAAGGTTGGTTAAACCACAACCGGGAGAACGGTGTAATGATCCTGCATGTGGTACATTTGGGTTTATGATTTCTGCAAGTCAGTATGTACGTGAAAATACAGATGATTTCTTTGAACTTGATGCCGATACCGCAAGATTTGAAAGAGAAGAAGCTTTTTCAGGGTGTGAACTTGTACATGATACACATAGGCTTGCATTAATGAATGCCATGCTACATGACATTGAGGGTGAAATAAAACTAGCAGATACATTGTCTAATGCTGGTAAAGAAATGAAAGGTTATGACGTGGTGCTTACAAATCCGCCTTTTGGAACTAAAAAAGGTGGAGAGCGTGCAACCAGAGATGACTTTACTTTTCCTACAAGCAATAAGCAATTGAACTTTTTACAACATATTTACAGAAGTTTAAATACTGATGGCAAGGCGAGAGCTGCAGTAGTTCTTCCGGATAATGTATTATTCGCAGATGGCGATGGTGAGCGTATTCGTAAGGACTTGATGGAAAAGTGTAATTTACATACAATCCTGCGACTTCCTACAGGTATTTTCTATGCCCAGGGTGTAAAAACAAATGTGCTTTTCTTCACAAGAGGAAAGACCGATAAGGATAATACAAAAGAAGTATGGATTTATGACCTTAGAAATGATATGCCTTCTTTTGGTAAGACCAATCCACTGAAAAAAGAGGATTTTGATGACTTCGTAGCTTGTTATGCGGATGGTGATTTATCAGCCCGTAAAGAAACATATAGTGAAGAAAATCCGAATGGCAGATGGAGAAAGTTCACTTATGAAGAAATTTTGGCAAGAGATAAGACAAGCCTTGATATTACTTGGATGAAGAGTGATACCGGAGCAGATGATTATACTCTGGCAGAGTTGTTGGAACAGATAAAAGAAAAATCAGCAAATATATCTAAGGCTGTAAACGAGCTTGAAGTACTTATAGGAGAGGTGGAAGAATAATGGATACAAAAGCATTAAGACAAAAAATTCTTGACCTTGCTATTCGTGGTAAATTAGTTCCACAAGATCCGAGTGATGAACCTGCATCTGTATTACTGGAGCGTATCCGTGAGCAGAAAAAGCAGATGGTAAAAGAAGGAAAACTGAAGGCTAAGGATATTAAGAATGATACAATTATCTTTGTGGGTGAGGATAATTTACATTATGAGAAGTTCCAGGATGGAAGCGTGAAATGTATCGAAGATGAGATTCCATTTGAGTTGCCGGAGGGGTGGGCTTGGTGCAGGTTGAATTCTATAGTAGATGTTCGTGATGGAACACATGATACTCCAACATATGTGGATAAGGGAATACCATTGATCACCAGTAAAAATCTTGTTGAAGGTGGTATTGATTATAGCAATGTAAAATATATATCAGAAAAAGATGCTATCAGTATAAATGATCGCTCCGGTGTAAATATTGGTGATATCCTATTTGCAATGATTGGAACAATTGGGAATCCATCTATGGTTACTGAAGATATTTTGATTTCAATAAAGAATGTTGCTTTATTCAAGTTTACATTTAGTAAGAATTTAAGCAATCATTTTGTAATGTATTTTCTTGATTATGCACAAGAAGATATGAAAAACA
Source organism: Waltera acetigignens (assembly GCF_025567015.1). NCBI lineage: Bacteria > Bacillati > Bacillota > Clostridia > Lachnospirales > Lachnospiraceae > Waltera > Waltera acetigignens. The sequence goes on from NZ_JAOQJO010000022.1 coordinate 9,834, forward strand.
AGCCCTCTGGAGGATTACAACCATTTGTTTCTCTAAATTTTTTGAGAACATATTTAGTTCCCGTTCCACCTGTAGAAGAACAACAGAGAATAGTATCCATTCTTGCTGATAGTATTAATAAGATTCGCAACATAGATGTCCTTAAAAATGAACTTACAGCTTCTGTAAAAAAAGCAAAATCTAAAATCCTCGACCTTGCTATCCGTGGCAAGCTTGTACCTCAAGACCCGAATGACGAGCCAGCATCCGTACTCTTAGAACGTATTCGTGTGGAGAAAGAAGAACTGATAAAACAAGGTAAAATCAAGCGTGATAAGAAAGAATCCATCATCTTCCGAGGTGATGATAACTCTTATTATGAGAAGATAGGGGATGACATAGAAAATATTGATACAGAAATTCCTTTTAATCTTCCTGATAATTGGATATGGTGTAGGGGATGTTCATGCTTTTCTGGAATGGAAACCACCAAGCCTCAAGGTGAATTTTTTGATTATATTGATATCGATTCTATAGATAATAGGTTGCATTGCATAAAGAAAACAAAGCGCATTCCTGTAATAGAAGCACCTAGTCGAGCCAGCAGAGCAATTAACTCTGGAAGTGTGTTATTTTCGCTAGTCAGACCTTATCTTGAAAATATTGCACTAATAGAAGAAATACACAGCCATTCAATTGCATCGACAGGTTTTTATGTATGTAATTCCAATGGACTATTATTACCAGATTATATGTTTTATCTAATGATATCAAAGTATGTCGTGGATGGCTTAAATCAATATATGAAAGGTGATAATTCACCGTCAATTAGTAGAAACGATATCGAAAATTGGCTTTATCCTATACCACCAATTGATGAACAAAGAAGAATCTGCTATATTTTGAAAACTACTTTTGCTACAATAGAAAAATTGGAAGAGAGCCTTATTTGAGGCTCTTTTCCAACTTTGATATAAGTGAAAATGCATTATTTATCGATACCGCAATCCTTAATTGTTCTTCATATGGAGGAACCGGAACATACAATTCTTTCAAAGTGAGAGGTTTCAGTTCTTTTTGATTAGTGGAGCCTTCACCCTTCTTTTCAAGTTCGGATTGATTTGCTTTCATAAATGCAAACAAATAAAAGGCATGGATTTCTCGACTGGAACGGATAACTGTTACATGTGAATCTGGAACAATAGATAAGCTATTGTAATTATCCGTCGCACGATAAAATCCAACACGACCTAATGTACCTGTACCAGTGGAATTTATAACGATATCTCCGTCCTGCATGTATTCATCCTCTGGGTATTTATTCAAGGTACTTTCGTCTAAATAAAAGGCTAAACCAATATCAATACCATTATACTTCGTATTACACTTCTGCGCAAAAACAAGCGTCTCACTTTGCTCAATATACTTCGGTGATTTCCCTCGACGAATCTCCTTGCAACAACAATTTTCCAGTTGCATCCACTCCCACCTATCAGGTATCTCAAAAGGTAATTCCTCGTCTATACAACGTATTTCATCCCCTCTCTTCTCATAATAAGAGAAAACAGCATTCTTGACCGTATTATAATTCCAATTGACAAAGAATTTCGCTAACATTCATATCAATTGGAGGTACAGGATGAAACTATCATTTGAAGACTATTTAAAGAAGGAAAATCTATCACAGCATACGATTTCTGTATATTTATGGACAGTAGACTATTTTATATCCAATTACAAAGATTTTAATACCGAGAATCTTCATGCGTATAAAGGATATTTGATGGAATTTTTCAAACCTAAAACCGTAAACCTTAGGATACAAGCAATCAACAAGTATTTGGACTACATTGGAAAGGACAAATTACGATTAAGTGCAGTAAAAATTCAGCAGAAAACATTTTTAGAAAATGTTGTAAGTAACGCGGATTACACATTTTTAAAGAAACAGTTGAAAAAAGATGGTAATATGCAGTGGTACTTTGTTGTATGGTATTTAGGAGCTACCGGAGCAAGAGTAAGTGAACTTATCCGTATTAAAATCGAGCATGTTAATCTTGGATATTTTGACTTATACAGCAAAGGTGGCAAGCTACGCCGGTTATATATTCCAAAGAAGCTTAGGGAAGAAACACAGAAATGGTTATTAGAAGAACAACGTACAACTGGATATCTATTTTTAAATCGATTTGGTGAACGCATTACTACACGTGGCATATCACAACAATTAAAAAATTATGCTGATAAGTATGGTTTGGATTCTAAGGTAATCTACCCGCATTCATTTAGACATTTGTATGCAAAGAATTTCTTGGAAAAATACAATGATATTGCTTTGCTTGCGGACCTTATGGGACACGAAAGTATAGAAACAACAAGAATCTATTTAAGAAGGACCGCCACAGAGCAGCAGTCCTTGATTGATAAGATTGTTACATGGTAATGCTTTCTTCTATTTCATAAAGTGATGAAAGTAATGAAGATAATTGTTTTATAATTCGTTCTTGCTCCTCAATAGGTGGTATTGGTATATACACTTCTTTTAAATGTGTTGGTCCATAATGCTGTATGCAATTTCCAGTCTTCATACGATCAATCTGATTTAGGTAAGTATCCGAATTGGCAAAATATAAAAAATATTCTCGTATAAGGCTTTGGGTCATTTTAAATCTTATTTGGCCAGTGTATGGTATTGCCCCTACAGCTTCTGGACCGACAATAGAGGCTTTGCCTATAGAGGCACTTGTACACAATATTACATCTCCCAATTCAAGTTTAAAATGTTTCCATTTGTTTTCAACCATAACAGGGTCTAAATAATTACATCCGTCCAAAAGGACTTTATCAGATTGCAAACCAGAAATACGAATTAAAGGAATACCTTCATCTCTGAAATCTTTTTTTAGAATACCTGGACCTTCCTGAAATAATACTACCTCTGGCAATATAGCCCATATCCATCCATTTGGAACTTCATAAGGCAAATCATCATCAATACAAACAGCCTTTCCGTTTTTATAGCGATAATAAGAGTTATCATCACCTCGGAAGATAAAAGATTCCTTTTTATCACGCTTGATTTTGCCTTGCCTGATGAGTTCTTCCTTCTCGGCTCTTATGCGTTCAAGGAGCACAGACGCAGGCTCATCATTCGGGTCTGGCGGAACAAGTTTACCACGGATGGCGAGGTCAAGTATCTTGGATTTGGCGAGATTGATTATTTCTTGTAGTGAAGCCCTTTCTGATTCGATAACCGAAGCATATTTCAAAAGAGCATTGGCAGCAGGAACAATTCTTTTTTGTTCGTGTAGTGGTGGCAATGGTATGAAAAGTTCCTTTAATGATGTTCCATTACAGTTGGGCTGTCCCACACCAACAGATTTATCAGTTATCTGTTCCCAATAACAATAGCTATTGAAAAACTGGTATAAGTAGCTTGGTGAAATGCAATCAAATAATCTTATCCTGATAAGATATGAAGCGTATACAGATTCAAACGGCAATTCTGTTACAAGAAACGATTTACCGACAGTAGCACCTGTCCTTGCGAATACAATATCATCTTTTCTTAAAAGATAGTTCTCTGCATTCTCCACCGTTGTAAACGGAACATCTTTCCAATTTACTTTTCCGTCTTGAATATCTGTAATACGAAGTAAACGATGCGTTCCTTGTGCTTCGGCTGAATTGCTAAGACCATACTGAATCAAGGAGCTTAAATTGCCTAATCTCGTCCATTCCCACCCCTCCGGCACTTCAAACGGTATTTCTTCCTCGATACATTTTACGGTTCCATCGGCGAACTTCTCATAATGTAAATTATGAATTCAATTTTCTCTCAATTTCCACTCAATTTACATTCAATGTAGGTTGGGTGGATTTTTTATATTCTATACCTACAAAATAAAACGCCCGCAGGGCAGAAAGGCAGGTACAGAGTATGTACGAAGAAAATAATTCACAGGACAAGCCGGTTGTAATCGGCATTGATCATGGGTTTTCGTTTATGAAGACCAAACATCACATTTTTGGTAACGGAGTAGTGAGGTGTAACGGCAGACCACCGGTAGCAGAGAACGGATTTTATTATGATGGCAGTTATTACTGCATTGGTGGGGAGCGTAAGACAGTTCACGAGGATAAGACAGCGGATGAGGATTTCTTCCCTTTGAAGCTGGTAGCTGTAGCCAAGGAAATTAAGACAAGAGGACTGCCACGCACCTTGCATGTAGTGTTGGGTGTGGGAGTTCCTTTTAAGCGATTTGGCAAGGAACAGGCGAAGCTGGTAGCGTATTTGAAACGAAGTGGTCCACATTTTATTGAGTTTGAAGAGAAGGATTATGTCATAACAATTGAAAATGTATATTGTTTTCCGCAGTGTTTTGCGGCGGTGGCAGACCGTATGGGCAACATGCATGGACGATATATTGTAGCGGATATCGGTTCTTGGACCAAGGATATCATCTTTATTGACGAGAGAAAGGTGCAACCGGATAAATGCGTCACCGTACCCAACTCCATAATTACCCTGTTTCAGGAAATCAATGCGGCTGTTGCAGAGGCTACAGGTGGTAGAGTTCCGGAAAGTGTGGTGCAGAATTTCATACTTGGTAAGGATGTGGTAATTCCTGAGGATGTTAAAGAGATTATCATATCGAAGCTGAAAGCATTTGCAACGGATATAGAAGGTATGCTTGAAGAGAGTGGGTTTGACCTTGCCTATTACAACATTCTTTATGTAGGTGGCGGGGCAATCATTATGAGAAGATTTGGAAATGCAAGAGAAAATGCAGCTTATCTTGAGGATATCAGACTGAATGCCAAAGGCTATGAACTTCTGGCAACTCATCAGATGAATAAAAGGTAGGTCGGTATAATGCAGAAAACATAAGGCGGATGTCGCTGGACCATCAGGCTGAGTAATAAAGATTATGCACAGAAGGAAGTAATCCGGATGTTTGAATATTTACTGGCAACCAGTGATTATGCAACGGAATCTGATATTTTCCGGGAAGGCATTAAAAGCCTTTATCGGGAAAAGACAGAACCGGATAATGTTAAGGACTGGGACAATCGAATACAGGAATGTGCCCGCATTACAGCAGATAATGTGTTGGAACGAATGCAGACTATGTTGGATGCAACAGTGCGTAAAGGTGGTCTTGTGGCTGTGGCAGGAGCTGTTACAGATGCAGATGAACCGGAAGAAACAGATGTAGGTATGGCACCACCGGAGGCAGTTGAAGAACTGTCGGAAGAGGTGGATGATTTCTTAAGTGACTTCTTTGGTTATTTATAAAATATCTTGAGTATCGTCAAGGCTGACAAAGTGGCGTCAGGTAATCGCTTCTGGCGATTGGCTGTACGTCTGCTTGTCAGACGGTGGTGCATAAGTGAGTAGTAAATTTCATATGGAAGCTGGGGCTTGGGGATGTCAAATCCCCAACAAGTTCTGCCCCGTGTTTACACGGGGCGGAACTTGCTCTACTATTCGCGACTTAAATGGAGCGTATTCGCAAGCGTTAGCGCGCGTATTCGTGAACGACCTTAGGAGAGTGAGCATATAACCGGAGGGCGGAGCGTAAGCGACGGCGAAAGATAAGTGCCGTATCTGGCACAGGATAGACAAAGCAGATTTAGAGGAGGATTTATATGGCAAGAAATGGAGTTCAATTTAATATGTGGCTTTCAGAAGAGGAGAAAGCAAGGATTCAGGAAAAAGCAAATAAGGCAGGCATCAGTATGTCGGAGTATATCAGAAGGTGTGCCCTTAGCAGGAAAATACCACAGTATGGAGATGTGGCAGTATTAAGAGAGATTTCAGCGGAGCTTGGTAAGATTGGTTCCAATTTGAATCAGATAGCACATCATCTGAATGCCGGCGGCAGTGTTTATTCGGTATATTATGATTTACAGGAAGTGATAAAGGATTGGAATGATATGCGTTTTCGGATGTTGAAGCAGGTAGAGGATGTCTGCTGTGGCAAGTATCATTACAGGAGGAGTGCGTAATGGCAATCATTAAACACATACCGGTAAAGAACAGATATTATTCTGCGGCTGTGGAGTATCTTACCTGCAAATTTGATGAGCATACCATGAAACCCCTGGAGGATACCAAGGGACGAATGATAATGCGTGACAATTTCTTATATCGAGGGTATCAATTGCGAGGTTGATACCTTCGGTGCAGAATGTATTGAGGTCAATCGGTATTATGGCAAAAACAATGCTACAAAGGATGTAAAAGTCCATCATTATATCATTAGTTTTGCGCCGGAAGACAATATTACCATGCGGGAGGCAATGGATTTTGGCAAAGAATATGTGGAGAAATTTCTGCCGGGACATCAGGCAATTCTGGCGGTGCATCCGGATGGTCATAACGGTACCGGGAATGTTCATGTTCACATTGTAATCAATTCCGTCAGAAAATATGAAGGCAAAAAAGAACGCTGGCAGGATAAGCCCTGCGAATACAGGCAGGGGTGCAAACATAAAAGTACCGGTAAGTTTATGCACACAGCAAAGCGTTGGGGGATGCGTGAATGTATATTAAGAGGCTATAATCAGGTGGATTTACTGGCTCGTTCCGATGGTAACAATTATTGGGTAGAGAAGCGTGGAAAGGAGGAGAACTTAATGGCAAAGGCAGGTAGAGGACAGACAAGGCGCGACTCCAAACGAAGGGTTCTTCGGCCGGGAGAAAGCGTCAGAGCAGATGGAAAATATCAGTACAAATATCATATTGATGGTAAACCACATTTTGTTTATAGTTGGAGGCTTGAGCCAACAGACAAATTGCCGAAGGGCAAAAAGCCGTGCTTGTCACTCCGGGAATTGGAAAAGCAGGTCAACACGGATTTGGATATCCTTGTGAATATCGTAGACGGGCAGATGACAGTCTGTGAACTGGTAGACCGATACTTAAAAACAAAGACCGGAGTAAGGCAGAGTACCCGACAGGGGTATGTGACAGTGCAGGGGGTGCTTACAAAGGAGCCTTTCGGCAAGAAAACAATCCGTAGTGTGAAAACCTCCGATGCAAAGATGTTTCTTATAAAACTACAGCAGGAAGATGGAAAAAGCTACAGTTCCATCCATACCATCCGGGGAGTGTTACGACCTGCCTTTCAGATGGCGGTGGATGACGATATCATAGTGAAAAATCCATTCGGATTTCAGCTTGCCGGGGTGTTGGTAAACGATTCGGTTACGAGAGAAGCAATTTCCAAAGACTAGATGCGAAAGTTCCTAAAGTTTGTCCATGACGATGTGGTGTACTGTAAATATTATGAAGTGGTCTACATTCTCTTTCATACAGGAATGCGAATATCTGAATTCTGCGGTCTGACACTGAAAGACATCGATTTGGAGAAGCGAATTGTTAACATCGACCATCAGCTACAAAGAACATCGGATATGCGGTATATTATTGAAACCACAAAAACAGATGCCGGAACAAGGAAGCTTCCCATCACAGAGGATGTGGCTTTGATGTTTCAGACAATCATTGAGGACAGAGTACCACCCAAGGTTGAGAAGGTTATTGATGGCTATAGTGGATTCCTGTTCTACGATGAAAATGATATGCCTTTGGTGGCAATGCATTGGCAGCACCGATTCAATCACATGGTCGGCAGATACAATGATATCTACCGGGTGCAGATGCCGAACATTACGCCTCATGTGTGCCGACATACCTATTGTTCCAATATGGCAAAATCGGGAATGAATCCAAAGACGCTGCAGTACCTCATGGGGCATTCGGATATATCGGTTACGATGAATGTGTACACACATATCGGATTTGATGATGCAGAGGAAGAATTGAAGCGGATGGAGGAGTTCCGGAAGGCACAGGCTGAGATAGAAAAGAAAAATGATACGAAAGCGATATCACAGAAAATGTTTATGGCAATTTAATATAGAAGATAGATGACGCTCTGGCTTATGGCGGGGCGTTATTTTTGTGGAAAAAAACTGGCTCAGAATGTATAATATATTTTAGACTATTTTTGCATTGGAGGCATTGAGATGGAATTAGTTATGAAAATTAAAAACATAAAAGGAATAAATGAGTTTGACTTTTCTTTTCCTTTAGATAAAGGTATATATGCAATTACAGGTGAAAATGGTTCTGGAAAAAGTACATTAATTTCTTGTGCATCAACAGTGTTTTATTCGATGCCAATGTACGAGCATTTTGGAAGACCTAAGGACGCGGTTATTGAATTTGATATCAATGGTGCTACTCGAAGCTGGCATTATGATGGTAAAAAATGGGAACAAGAGAATTCTGATAAAAAGATGAAAATAAACGGATTTTATGAGGGAAGTATTATTTTTGGAAATAGATTTAAAGATACAAAAATGTCAGTGATTAATTTACTTGATTCATTTACTGAAAAAGACACTTATCCAGCGAGAGAGTTTGTAGTTAATAATTTGGGATTAATTCTTCATAACAATGTGAATTATTATAAGGAGTTGTTTGTAGTTAAAAAATCAGCAGCTGAACAAAAAGGATTGTCACGTGCAACATATTTTTATAAAACAGCAAAGGGTGAGTTTGTTAGTCAGCCAAGAATGTCTACAGGTGAAAATCTTTTACTGAGTATATTGAATTCTCTTGAGATACTTAGAAAAAAGAGATTAGAGCATAATGATGGAAGACCTTGTATAGTATTTCTTGATGAAATTGAACTTGCACTTCATTCTTCGGCATTACGTAGATTGATTTTATTTTTAAAGGAAGTTGCAGACGAAATTAACTTGTCAATTTTCTTTTCTACACATTCGCTTGAATTACTCAGAGAAATAAAGGCACAAAATATATATTACCTTACAAAGATGTTTGATGGTTCTATTGTAGTTACAAATCCTTGTTATCCTGCATATGCAACAAGAAATTTATATGGGGACGATGGATATGGAAATGATATGGTTGTTTTAGTGGAAGATGATTTGGCAAAATTAATTATCGAAAAAATAATGGTTAGTAAAAATATTGCACGTAGCATCAGAATTAAAATATTGCCAACAGGTGGATGGACAAATACAATTACTATGGCGTATGATGTTACTTCTTCAAATTTACTTCACAGAGGAACAAAGTTGGCGGTAGTATTAGATCGTGATATTAAAGGAAGTGTACCGGAATTTATATCAAATCATAAACAATATTCTGGAATAAAAATTGATTTTCTTCCAATTGCTAGTCTTGAAAAGTACTTAAAATCACATTTGGTAGATAAAGTTGATAATCAGTTGTTTGTAATGCTTGATACATATTTGTTTCAGAAAAGACCTCTTAATGAAATTATTCGGGAATACGTTAGGACAAATACAAAAGATGATTCAGACGGAAAGGCATTTTATGGTTTCTTGTTAAATGAAATTAAATCTATGCGAAAAGACAGAGAAGATATTGTAGATATTGTTGTGAGATACATACTTGAAAATGAAGAAGAAAAAATCAACGAATTGTCATCATATCTTGTTAAAAAGATTGATGAATAATCCTTAGTAGTAAGCAATTCTCTTTTACTACTAAATTTACTACTAACAGGTAGTAATAATTTGCTAAACTCTGCTCTGATTTGCCACTATATTCCGTCATTTCAGAGTAAGACATAAAACACCCGAAAACCCTCGCAAAACAGGGAATTTCCGGGCAAATTAAGGAGAAACGCAACAATGATAAAAGTATTATTCATCTGCCACGGCAACATTTGTCGTTCCCCCATGGCAGAATTTGTTATGAAAAAATTGGTATCCGACGCAAATTTTGCCGATCACTTTCAGATCGCTTCCGCGGCCACCAGCACAGAGGAAATCTGGAACGGCATCGGGAATCCGGTGTATCCGCCGGCGAAGGCGGAGCTGGCGAGGCATGGGATCTCCTGTGAGGGGAAGCGGGCCCGGCAGGTGACGAGAGCGGATTATGCGGAATATGATTATCTGATTGGTATGGATGGTGCGAATATCCGCAACATGCTGCGGATATTCGGGGGAGACCCGGAGGGGAAAGTAGCGAAGCTGCTTTCCTACGCGGGATCGGAACGGGATATCTCGGATCCATGGTACACGGGAGATTTTGGGACAACTTATGCGGATGTTCTGGAAGGCTGTACCGCATTCCTTGAATATTTACAACAAAACAGCAAAATCGACACATGATCTGACACTGTCAACACTGCATACATGACATGGATGTCATGCCTGAAAAGTTCACAGAATCACCACATTTTTCTCACAATTCCTTCGCAGATGTCTTTTATTATAAGAGGCAGATAAGGGGAAAGAAATGTTCACAAGATTTTTAATGGAACAGGAGGAATGAGAATATGAGAAGATGGAATTTACCCCAGGTGAATACAAAAGTAATGTGTGCAGTGTTGACAGCTGCTATGGTGATGACGGGATTTACGGCATGCGGAGGAACAACATCTGCGGGTACGGAGAGCGTAGCAAGTGAATCAGCAGAACAGAAGGAGACGATCGCACCGGAGAGTACGACGGAGGACACGGAGAGCGGTGAAGAGAAGGTGGAATCTTATCTCGGTCAGATTACAGCGATTGACGGCAATGTGATCTCCATCGCACTGGCAGAGAAGCCGGAAGCTCCGGAGGGTGAAGCACCTGTTGGTGAGGCACCTAGCGGAGAAAAGCCGGATGGCCAGGCTCCTGACGGCAACGGTGGCGCTCCCAATGGTGAAGCCCCTACCGGCGAAGCTCCTAGCGGAGAAAAGCCGAACGGCCAGACTCCTGATGGCAATGGCAGTGCGCCCAACGGAGAAGCACCGGACGGTCAGAAACCAGAGAAAGACATGCTGGATGAGATGACCTTAACTCTCAGCGGAGATACTATGACTATCACAGTCAATGACGATACGATCATTACGATTGACGGAGAAGATGCCACTCTGGATGAACTTCAGGTAGGTGATACCGTATCCTTCTTCCTGGATGGTGAGATCGTAACTTCTTTAAGCGTTGGTATGCCGGAGCCGACACAGCCTATGCAGGCCCCGGAGCAAAATTAAGCTGACGTGAGAGCATGGTACCGAGAATCTCTGCCATTTCTTCCGGGGACTGGGGATCGGATTCTTTCAGCCAGGTCTCTACGACACCGACACAGCCGGTGATGATGAAGGAGCAGAGATATTCATAATTAGCATCGGATTGCGCACTTTCCAGAACCTGGAGGGTGCGCTTTTCAATCTGATCTTTCAGACGATTGACGAAAGCCAGATCCCCATGAGGGCCGATCATGACCTTGGCCAGATCCCTGTTTCGGTCCAGAAAATGGAAGAATTCCAACAACGGCCCCTGAGAGGCCAGAGAATTGGTAACGACCGGTTTCTGCTCCATGATTTCATTAAATTCCAGGAACATTTCATCCTCGATTTTATGGAGCATATCGTAGATATCATCATAATGCAGATAAAAGGTTCCGCGGTTGATATCCACCAGTTCAGTCAGCTCCTTGACGGAGATATCCTGAATATCATGGGTTTCTAACATTTTTACCAGCCCCTGTAATAAGAGAGCTCTTGTCTTGCGCACACGGCGATCCATTTTTTCCATAAGACAATCCACCAGCCTTTCCGGGAAAAGAAGAAATCATTTCCTATATGTAATACAAATCTGAATTTTTTCTAAAATAATAGACGAACATCGCGAAAATGTCTAAAAATAAACAATCACAAAAAATCTGTAGCTTGCTTTTTCTTCCCCATTATTATATTTTGCATGTGGCAGAAAATCAACACAAGTTCATTAAATGACATTAATACAATTTCTCATCTTTGTAGTAAGTCTTTACAGATGTTCAAAAACATTTTAAACTAGAGGTGTATAAAATCAAATACATAAATAAGGGTACAAAGAGAGAAAAAGCAGGAGGGAACTATGGCAGACAACGCAGAAAAAGACAAAAAAGATAATTCCTTTATGATGAAACTTGCCACGCTCATTGTAGACAAACGAAAAGGATTTTATCTGATCTTTATTGTTTTATGCATATTTTGCGTATTATCCATGAACAGAGTCAAGGTCAATAACGATCTGACCACTTATTTGCCGGACACAACAGAGACCAGAAGGGGACTGGATCTGATGGATTCGGAATTTACCACGTATGGCTCCGCCCGGATCCTGATCTGTAACGTGACGTTTGACGAGGCACAGAAACTGGCAGATCAGGTGGAGGAGATGGACGGTGTCAGCATGTTGGATTTCGATGACACCGAGGATCATTATCATGACATGGAGGCTTTATTGTCTGTCACTTTTGATGAGGAAGCAGACACGGAAGCTACACAGCAGCATCTGGATGAGGTATTGGATGCATTGTCCGATTATGATGTTTACTATTCTTCCGATATCGGTCAGGAAGAGCGTGACGCGGATGACTTGAATAATGATATGATCGTCATTCTGTTGTTGGCAGCAGTGGTTATCGTAGCCGTATTGTTATTTACCTCTACGACTTATGCGGAAATCCCGGTTTATCTGACCACGTTTATCGTGGCAGCTATTTTGAACAAAGGTACGAACTACTGGTTCGGAACCATCAGTTTTGTTACGAACTCCATCGCGGTGGTACTGCAGTTAGGTCTGGCGGTAGACTATGCCATCATTCTGGCCCACCGTTTTATGGAAGAACATGAGGACAAGGATGCCAGAGAGGCTGTGATTGTTGCTTTGAGTAAGGCAATCCCGGAGATTTCCTCCAGTTCCCTGACCACCATCTCCGGTATGGTAGCCATGATGTTCATGCAGTTTAGAATTGGTTATGATATGGGTATCATTCTGGCAAAATCCATTATTTTCAGTATGGTAGCCGTATTCTTCCTGATGCCCGGACTGTTGTTGACCTTTTCCAAGGCCATCGACAACACCCATCACAAGAGCTTCGTTCCGAAGATCACAGCAGTCGGTAAGTTTTGTGTGGCTACCCGCTACATTATACCGCCTATTCTGATCGTAGGTGTTATTATAGCATTTTTCCTGTCCAATAAGGCAAACTACGTGTACGATACCAACACTCTGGAATCCAGTACTATGAGTGATAATAAATTTTCCGTCAGCATGGTAAATAAGGAATTCGGTATGGTGAACCAGTTGGCGGTCATTGTGCCGAACGGTGATTATGAAAAAGAGGCACAGACACTGAAAGCTCTGGAAAAGCTGGATGTGGTGAAATCCTGTCAGGGACTTGGCAATATAGAGGCCATGGACGGCTATATGCTGACGGATAAGCTGAATCCCAGACAGTTTGCGGAACTGATCGATCTGGATATTGAAGTGGCGGATATGTTGTATTCGGCATATGCACTGGATCAGAGCGATTATGGTGCGCTGGTCAGTGGCGTCAGTGAATACGAAGTTCCGTTTATTGATATGTTCCTGTTCATTTATGATCAGAAAGAAAGCGGCAACATCACACTGGACGATGATCTGGAAGAAACTCTGACGGATGCTTATTCCCAGATCTGTATTGCGAAAGATCAGCTGCTGGGCGAGGACAATTCCCGATTTGTTCTGGAATTGAATGTTCCTTATGAGGGAGAAGAGACCACAGCAGCACTGGATCAGATCCGTAATACCGTGGCAAAGTTCTATAATATAGATGACATTCTGCTAGTCGGTAACGCCACCAGTGATAAGGATCTGGGCGATTCCTTCGCAACGGATAATACGATCATCACGGTGCTGACAGCATTGTTCGTTATGATCATCCTGCTGTTCACCTTCCAGTCCGCCGGTCTGCCGGTACTGTTGGTTGTAACGATTCAGGGTAGTATCTGGATGAACTTCTCATTGCCGTATCTGTTGAATGAAAATGTATATTTCCTGGGATATCTGGTAGTATCTGCGATCCAGATGGGTGCAACGATCGACTACGCTATCGTTATCACCAGCCGTTACATGGATCTGAAGACCTATATGCCGATCAAGGAAGCCGCCATCGAAGCACTGAACCAGGCGTTCCCTACCATTGTTACCAGCGGATCCATGCTGGTATCTGCGGGATTTATTATCAGCTATGTATCTTCCAATGCAGCGGTAGCGGCCATCGGACTGGCTCTTGGTCGTGGTACTCTGACATCTATTTTGTTGGTACTGCTGGCATTGCCGCAGACACTGCTGATCGGAGATATCATTATTCAGAAGACAGCATTTACACTGAAACGGGATCTGGCAAAGCCTTTGCCCTCCGCCGGAAGAATCCGTATGAACGGTCACATCAAGGGTTATGTCAATGGTGTATTGGAGGGTGATTTCATCGGTGTCATTGATGGTGAGATGGGTGCGGTGGTGCGTCCCAAGGATACCGTGACGATGGAGGAGCGGGACGATGCCCCGGAAGAAAACTATCCCAGACTGGAAGCCCAGGAGCTGCCGGAGGATGAGACAGCCGGACAGAAAGCAACCGGAGCAGATACAGAAGCTGCGGATAAGAAAGCTTCGGATAAAGAAAAAACAGCAGAAAGCGAGGGAACAGAAGATGAACAGTAAGAGATTATTATGTTTCCTGCTGGGAGCAGCATTGATCCTGCAGACACCGGCCACCGCCTATGCAGCAGAAACTTTGACCTATGAGCAGTACAGAGGCGGCAGCGGTTATAGCAGCACGATAAAGGAGCAGGATTATGCAGTCATAGAGATCAGCACGGAGGAGGATCTGCGGAAACTGGTGGAGAACTGTGTACTGGACAGTTGGTCCAGAGATAAAAAAGTAGTGCTGCAGAACGACATTGTTCTGAGCATGACAGGTGAACTCAGTATTCCTACGTTTGCAGGAATCTTTGACGGCAGCGGTTTTACTATTTCCAATGTGAAACTGACCGGAGACGGTTCGGCAGTGGGATTGTTCCGCTATGTGCAGGAGGGAGCAAAAGTCCGCAACCTTACGGTCACGGGGGAAGTATCTCCCTCTGGAAGTCAGGATCAGGTCGGCGGTATCGTCGGTGTGAACTATGGCAGCATTGAAAATTGTAAATTTACCGGAAATGTGGTCGGTGATACGGATGTCGGCGGTATTGCCGGAGTCAATGCCGAGAGCGGAGAGATCCGTCGGTGTGAATCCTCCGGAAATGTGATCGGCAATCATTCCGCAGGCGGTATTGTGGGCAACAACCACGGTATTCTGAATAACTGCAGCAACAATGGCAATATCAATACGTACAGCACGGAAGTGACTTATGATCTGGAAGATATCACCATGGACAATCTGGAGCAGATCAACAGTACCTCCAATGTGGCAGCTCATACGGACACCGGCGGTATCGCAGGTATTTCGGATGGTAAGATTTATTATTGCTCCAATTCCGGTGCCATCGGCTACCAGCACGTAGGCTACAATACCGGAGGTATCGTAGGCAGACTGCATCAGGGCTATCTGCAGAACTGCACCAACACCGGATATGTGCAGGGCAGAAAAGATGTGGGCGGTATCGTGGGTCAGATGGAGCCGTTCCTGGAAATCCAGTATCTCAGTGACAAGCTGAAGGAACTGGATACGGAGACAGACAAATTCCTGGATATGTTGGATGCCACCCAGAAAGATGTGAGCAGCTATAGCAAACAGGCATCCAGTATTGCCAAGAGTATCAGTTCGAACCTGAAGGATGCCAACAATGCGGGAAGTTCTCTGACCGGGACCGCTCATGATCTGTGGTATATTTACAATCAAGAGTTGAACGGCGTCAGCAACGATCTGAAAGTCCTGAATGACGATCTGAACAAGCAGGCGGATAATGACAAGAATAACGGCAACAGTCATGATGTTACCATCAGTGGAAATGATATTTGGAATGGTAACTGGGGTGGCGACGGCGATCATGACGTCAGTGGCGGAAACATTACCATCACCGTACCGGACGATACGGAGAGCTATAAATCGGCACTGAAAAAATTCGGAGAGAATGCCACCAAGCGTCTGGATAACATGACGAATGCTTTCACGGATCGCAGTGGCGGTATCAAAGATAATCTGGATACACTGAATGACAGGCTCGACAAGGCTTTTGACCAGTTGGGTCAGTTGGGGGATGTACTGGAAGCCGGGACAGACAGCACCAGTGCCCACATGGATGAGCTGATGGATCAGGCCAGAGTTCTGCGGAATCTGGTCAGCGAAATCCGGGATGATCTCTTCCGGTATGAAGGAATTTCTGTAGAAGATACTTCGGATGAGTCCGCCAGCAAGGAAGAGGTGAACCCCGGAGATCCCGATGCGGAGGATGACACCGCAGAACCGGAAGGAACCGAAGAAGCGCGCTATGATACTTCCAGCTTCCAGAAGGGAAAGGTCACCTTATGTGTGAACCGCGGTACGGTGGAAGCCGATACGAATGTGGGCGGTATCGTTGGACAGGTGGCAACGGAATACGATTTTGACCCTGAGGACGATATCACGTTAACCGGAACGGAGAGTTTCGATGTGGAGCAGACGGTCAAGGCAGTCATCAGAGACAGCCGCAACCTTGGAGACGTGACCGGTAAAAAAGACTATGTCGGCGGTGTGGTCGGTAAAGCAGAATATGGCGCAGTCATTTCCTGTGAGTCTTATGCACCCGTAGAGAGTACCGGAGGCAGCTATGTGGGAGGAATTGCCGGATCTGCCAGCTATGCGATCCGCAGCTGTTACAGCATGGGCAGGATCACCGGTAAAAATAATATCGGAGGTATTGCCGGAGAAGGCTGTGATATTTTCTACAGCTATGCGTACAATGATCTGGATATGTCCGGCGAAGGCCAGGGCAGCATTGCCGGAAAAGTCAGTGATGATGGAACTCTGTATGGCAACTATTATGTGGAAGGCGGAGCCGGTGGCGTAGACGGCATTGGTTATCAGGGCGGTGCTACCCCGTTGTCCTACCAGGAATTCTGCAGCAAAGACGTTCCGGACGCTTTCTCACAGTTTACCATTACCTTCCAGGCGGATGGTGTAGAAGTGGCTTCCTATAAATGCGGTTACGGGGATTATCTGTCGGCAGACCAGATTCCGGAAGTACCGGAGAAGGATGGCTATTACGGTGTATGGCCGGATTATGATTTCAGTGATATTACCGGTAATAAAGTGCTGGAAGCAGAGTATGAGGAATGGACCGCATCCATTGCTTCCGCAGAGAAAAACGATAACAATAAGGCACTGGTTATGGCAGAAGGCAACTTCTATCCCAATGCAGCATTGCATCTGCAGGTAGAGGGAAATACTTATACAGTATCCATGACCAATTCCATGGAAGAGGATGCACCGGACTATACCGGAGAAGCAACCTTGCGTGTCTACTGTGAGGATGCGGATAACACTGTCATAGAGGTAGCACAGGATGGAGAGTACACGGAAGTGGAATCCACTGTGATCGGCAGCTATAGACAGTTTACCATGGAAGTGCCCGGCAGCTTCCGCACGGTAGAGGCCGAGGGCAGTCATACACTGCTGATCGTACTTTGCATCGTCGGTGGTGCAGTCGTGATCCTGTTGATCGTATTGTTAGGGAAAAAAGCGGCAAAACGCCGGAAGACGCGCAAGGCGGCAAAACGTGACCGGAAAGCCGGAAAAGCTGACGAGGACCAGAGCGGCACAAACGAAAGTGATTCAAAGGACAG
Organism: Waltera acetigignens; assembly: GCF_025567015.1. Taxonomy (NCBI): domain Bacteria; kingdom Bacillati; phylum Bacillota; class Clostridia; order Lachnospirales; family Lachnospiraceae; genus Waltera; species Waltera acetigignens. The sequence goes on from NZ_JAOQJO010000022.1 coordinate 27,441, forward strand.
CCCAGCAGAAGGTACTGATGTTACGGATGCAGCAGAAGATGCCGGACAGACGGCTGACGCAGAGGAATAATAATGATTCAGGCAGTTTTATTTGACATGGACGGTACGCTGATCGATACCGAAAAATATTACCGTATTTTCTGGCCGAAGGCACTGGCAGCCTGTGGGTATACCATGACAGATGAGCAGGCACTTACGATGCGCAGTCTGGGACGCCCCTTTGCCCCCAGACAGCTCAAGGACTGGTACGGTGAAGATTTTGACTATTATGTGGTGCGTGACAAACGAAAAGAGATGATGGAAGAAACACTGGACCGGGATGGCATCAAATGCAAGCCCGGTGCCGTGGAGCTTCTGGAAGATCTGAAAAAAAGGCATATCACTGCAGCGGTTGCCACAGCAACGGATCTGGAGCGGACGGAAAAATATCTGGCGATGGCAGGACTTCGGCCGTATTTTGAGAAACTGATTTCGGCCACTATGGTAGCAGAAGGTAAGCCGTCCCCGGATATTTATCTCTATGCCTGCAAGCAGCTGGGACTGGCACCGGAAGAGTGCATGGCCGTGGAGGATTCTCCCAACGGAGTCATGAGTGCTTACCGCGCCGGCTGTAAGGTCGTGATGGTGCCGGATCAGACACAGCCAGATGAAAAATTAAAAAAATGTCTGTACGCCTGCGTACCGACCCTGGCAGATATCAGCCACCTCATTTAGAGGTGGCTATATTTGTCATAGTAGCTTGATTTTTGTATTCCAGTGTGTTATTATTTTAACGATTAGAGTGACTATTCGGAAGACAATGAAATCAAGCGGGACTGCTTTGTCATGCTTGCATGTAAAAAGCAGTTTTGCTTGATTTTAGGTGACTCGAATAGAGTCACCGCCGCACATATGAGCAAAAATAGCTGCGCAGCAGCGAAAGCACGATTTATCGTGCGATTTTGCGAATAATGTGTGGAATGTATTCATACTTGGAGCCCACGAGGGGCGGAAAGGAATGGAAGAAAATGAATTTTGATGACATCGTAGCAAAAGTAAAAGAGTGTGGGAAGAAGACCGTCGCAGTCTCCGTTGCACAGGACAGTGCAGTACTGGAAGCTGTACATGAGGCCAAGAGACTGGGCATTGCAGATGCAATCCTGGTAGGTGATGAGGCAAAGATCCGTGAGATTGCAGCCGGACTGAATATGGACCTCTCCGATTATGAGATCATCAATGAGCCGGATATGATCGAAGCTTCCCTGAAAGCTGTAAAGCTGGCACATGACGGCCGTGCAGATATGTATATGAAGGGCCTGATCGACTCCAAGAACTTCTTAAAGAGCGTACTGAACAAAGAAGTAGGCCTTCGTACCGGTGGAACCCTGTCTCATGTATGTGTATTTGAGATTCCCGGCATTGACAGACTTCTGTTCCTGACCGATGTTGCATTCATGACCTATCCTACACTGGAGGAGAAGGTTCAGATCATCAAGAACACAATTCCGGTATGTAATGCCTGCGGCGTTGCAGAGCCTAAGGTAGCACCTTTAGCAGCAGTTGAGGTTGTAAATCCCAAGATGCCCGTTACCGTAGATGCGGCAGAACTGACTAAGATGTGTGAAGAAGGACAGATCCCCGGCTGTATCGTAGACGGCCCGCTGTCTCTTGACCTGGCGATCGATCCCGAGGCAGCCAAGCATAAGGGAGCTACCGACCGTAAGATCCAGGGTGATGCAGATGTATTGCTGTTCCCGGATATCCATGCCGGCAACCTGGTATACAAAGCAATCGTACATATGGTAAAAGTAAAGAACGGATGCATCCTGACCGGTACCAAGGTACCCGTAGTCCTGACCAGCCGTTCCGATACCTTCGAGACCAAGGTATACTCCCTGGCACTGGCTGCAGTTGTAGCAGAAGAGATGAAAAAGAATCAGAAATAAGCTATGGATATCGTGATCGAAGTCGCTGTGGAAGCTGCGGGAGAACTGCTGTCGGCAGGTATAGATGCTGTAGTGGACAAAGCGGTAAAGCATAAGAGCGAATATAAGAGTGAATATAGGAGGAAACACACAATGGCAATCAAGAGTCTGATCATCAACCCCGGTTCCACCTCCACCAAGATCGGTGTATTTGAGGATGAGAACTTATTATTTGAAGAAACCCTGAGACATTCTACCGAGGAGATCTCCAAATACGATACTATTTTCGAACAGAAGGATTTCCGTAAGAAGATCATTACCGATCTGCTGGCAGAGAAGAACTGCGATCTGAAGAGCTTCAACGTGATCGTAGGACGTGGCGGTCTGTTAAAGCCCATCCCCAGTGGTACCTATGCGGTAACCGATGATCTGCTGGAGGATTTAAAAGTAGGTGTACAGGGTCAGCATGCTTCTAACTTAGGCGGTATTCTGGCAAGAGAGATCGGTGATGAGATCGGCGTTCCCTCTTACATCGTAGACCCCGTTGTAGTAGATGAGCTGATGCCCATCGCAAGATATTCCGGTCTGGAAGAGATCCCCAGAGGAAGCATCTTCCATGCCCTGAACCAGAAGGCAGTTGCCAAGAGATATGCAAAAGAGGCCGGCAAGCCTTATGAGTCCTTACGTCTGGTAGTCGTGCACATGGGCGGCGGTGTATCCGTAGGCGCACATGAGGACGGCAAGGTTGTAGACGTATTCAGTGCATTTGACGGTGATGGTGCATTCTCTCCGGAGCGTGCAGGCGGTGTGCCTTGTGCAGCACTGGTAAAAATGTGCTTCTCCGGAAAATATACCGAGAAGGAGATCAGTGCAAAGCTGATCGGCAAGGGCGGACTGAATTCTTACCTGGGTACCAACGATATGCGTGAAGTTACCAAGCGTGCCAATGAAGGCGATGCCAAGGCAGCGGAGGTGAAGCAGGCATTCCTGTTACAGGTAGCCAAAGACATCGGTGCTATGGCCTGTGTGCTGAACGGCAAGGTAGACCAGATCGTTATCACCGGAGGCATTGCATATGGTGAGGATGTAGTGGCTAAGCTGAAAGAGAGATGCGGCTGGATCGCTCCTGTGACCGTATATCCCGGTGAGGACGAGCTGTTAGCTCTGGCTCAGGGCGCTCTGCGTGTCATGAACGGCGAAGAACAGGTGAAGCAGTACTAATTTAGAGTAAAAATATAGAACTCCCGGTGGAATGATTCCATCGGGAGTTTTTTACTTTAGGGAATAGACTTTCTGTCAGCATTATGATTTTAACTAAAAATCAGCTTTGACAGAATCCCCAGTACCAGCATGTGTACCGGATAAAAGGCATAGCAGGCAAGCTGGATCTTACGGTTATGCGCGCCCTGGCGTCCATGGTAGCACCACAGAAGCGGCAGACACAACAGCGCCAGTCCCTGTTCTGAAATCTCGAAGGCATGACCGAAAAGCTGTAATGGAATCTGCATTCCTGCCAACAGCATGACATTGATCCAGTAGAGCCCGGCAAACTGTCCGGCAAGCTGCCACCAATTTTTCCCATGGAAGAGATAGAATACGATAACAGTCAGAACGCCTTCTCCGTAATAGTCGAACATGAGGAGGGTTGCCAGCACGTAGCCCACTGCAGATAGCAGCAGGATCGACGGAATCCACAGCCAGACCGGACATTTTTTCCGTAGGGTATCTATTGCCCAGATACACAGGAAGCCTGTGAGCAGTGTCCAGATCACGTTCTGATGAAACGGGTAGAATAACAGCCCACTGTACATCAGATTGATGGGAAGCTCAGAAAGAATGGCCAGAAGAAGCAGGCGCATGCAATATTTTTTCCTATCATGGGTATGGAAGAAGCCTTCCACCAGAAAAAAGGCGAACATGGGAAATGCCAGTCTGCCGATGCCGGTCAGCCACCAGGCATCTCCGGCGAGGGTAGCCCACAGGTGATCACAGAACATGAACGCCATAGCGAGGATATGCAGCGTCAGAGCACTGAGATCCGGTGGGAAAATAGAACAATGGGATACTTTGTTTTGCAAAATAAAACTCCTTTCAAAATTCCTTACGGAAGGATATAGTTGCATTATATCTTGTTTATGCGCTATAGTAAATATATCTGTGAAAGAGTATATGAAATTCCAATGATGGCCTACCCGGCATTTATATGCCGCAAAGCCTGTCGGGCGCACAGATATTGACAGAAAAACAAAATGCAGCACAGGAGGAATACAATGCGTCGTAACGATCGTGAGATTACAGAATTTTCGGAAATGACAGATGTCATGAAGAGGTGTGATGTGTGCAGACTTGCACTGAATGATGAGGATGGCTATCCGTATCTTCTGCCGTTGAATTTCGGAATGGAAGAGACGGACGGCAGAGTGACACTCTATTTTCACGGGGCAAAAGAAGGAAAAAAATATGACTTGATCCGTAAGGATGTCAGGGCAAGCTTCGAGATGGATTGCTCCCACAGACTGGTGCTGTCGGAGAAAGAAGATGGCTGCCAGTGCACCATGGAATACGAGAGCGTGATCGGTCAGGGAACTATAGAGATCCTGTCGGATGCGGAAAAACAGAAAGCATTGAATCTTCTGATGAAGCAGTACTATCCTGACAGAACGGAGAATTTCGTATTCCGACCGGAAGTCGTAGCCATGACGGAGATATTCTGCCTGAAAGTGGAGCATATGACGGGGAAGAAACGTTTCAAAAAGTCGTAGAAGATATCTTCTATTGATATCCCTACGGGATAGGACAGCAGGAAAATAGAGATAAAATAGAGAGGATGAGGGACAATTATGTATACAGACGGACAGATCTATATGGGCCTGGCAGATGGTCAGCGTGTGAATATGCCGCTGAATATGAGTAACCGCCATGGACTGATCGCAGGAGCCAGCGGCACCGGCAAGACGATCACTATGAAGGCTATGGCAGAATCTTTTTCAGATGCGGGAGTGCCGGTATTTTTGTGTGATGTGAAGGGGGATGTCTCCGGAATTGCCACAGCCGGTGTGGCTTCGGAATCCATGGACAGGAGGATTGATAAATTCGGTATCCGCAACAGTTTTTCCTATAAGGCTTATCCGGTCTGCTTCTGGGACATCTATCAGGAGGGCGGCCATCCGGTGAGAGCCACCATCTCCGATATGGGACCGGAGCTTTTATCTCGTATTCTGGGGCTCACCGCTGCGCAGGAAGGTGTATTGAATATTGTCTTCCGGATCGCGGATGACAAGGGACTTTTATTGATCGACTTAAAGGATCTGCGTATTCTGCTGAATTATGTGGCAGAACACAAGGATGACTATCTGACCACCTACGGAAGTATCTCCAAGCAGTCCGTGGGCGGTATTCTGCGGGCGCTACTGCCTCTGGAGAATCAGGGCGGAGATCTCTTTTTCGGAGAACCGGATCTGGATATTTATGACTGGATGCGTACGGATGTGTACGGCAAAGGTATTGTCAATGTGCTGAACTGCGTAAAACTGGTGCAGAATCCCACACTGTATGCCAGCTTCCTGTTATGGATGATGTCAGAATTATTCCAGAAGCTTCCCGAGGCGGGAGATCTGGAAAAGCCGAAGCTGGTATTTTTCTTCGATGAGGCACACCTGTTGTTTGCTGATGCACCGAAGATACTGGTGCAGAAGATCGAGCAGGTGGTAAAGCTGATCCGTTCCAAGGGCGTGGGTATCTATTTCGTGACCCAGAGCCCCAGTGATATTCCCGATTCCGTGCTGGCACAGTTAAGCAACCGGGTACAGCATGCCCTCCGGGCGTACACTCCGGCGGAGCAGAAAGCTGTCCGGGCAGCAGCACAGTCCCTGCGGGCCAATCCTGCCTTTAAGGCAGAAGAAGTCATCATGGAACTGGGCGTAGGTGAGGCACTGACTTCCTTTCTGGATGAGAACGGCGTGCCCGGCATTGCCCAGCGTACCTCCATCATCTGCCCCCAGAGCTTTATGGGACCTGTGAATGAGACGGAGCGCAGGAATCTGATGGCGAGAGACGGCATGGGACGCTACGATGAGGCGGTGGACAATATTTCTGCCTACGAAGTGTTGACAGATGCCATGGAGCATGAGGCGAAAGCGGCGCAGCTGGCAGCAGAGCGGGCACAGCTGGAAAAAGATAAGGAAGCGCTGGCAAAGCAGCAGGCAAAACTGCAGGAATCCACCGTAAAGCAGAAGCAGAAGGAATGGGAAGCCGCACAGAAAAAGAAGGAAAAGGCAGCGGAACGCAGACAGGCCCAGATCGAGCGTCAGCTGATTAACACCGGTGCCCAGGTCATCAAGAGAGGAATTTTGAGTACACTGTTTGGAAAGTAATTAGGAATAAAATTCTTTTGATGCTTATTCTGCCATCGTCAGCGGACGGAAAGATTATGCAAAACGATGGAAAGGCTAGAATAACTGGAACCAGAGAAAGTGTCCGCCAAAGATCAGCCAGAGGACGGACAGAACCAACAGCAGAATACAGACGATGGTCTTCGCCGGCTGCCGGGGGCGTCTGCAAAGTAACGGCGGTAGAGCGATGGCAAGCAGAAGGATCGGAATCCCGTCCCGGAAAAGCATAAGCCCGATGGCAAAGGCACCCAAAGCCAGGGTGAAGAGTGCTTCGTCTAAATTTGCTTCATTTTGTATAAATAAGAACGCACCAGTAAAGAAGAGAAACGCAAGAAGGATCACGGAAAAAATACTAAGACAGAGGATGCGAAGCCATTTCGCGGCTCTGTCTTTTTTCTGTTGTCTTACCTCGGTGATGACATCGCTCAGGAGTGTATTGGTGTCAGCAGAGGGCAGGGCAATCCGCTCACCGCGACAAAGCTCTTCAACCGATACCGACAGCGCAGCCGCCAGATCGTCCAACAGAGAAATGTCGGGGTAAGCATTGCCGGTTTCCCAACGTGAGATTGCCTTGTTCGTGATATGTAACTGTTCGGCCAGCTGTTGCTGCGTCATTCCAAGAGCCATCCGCTGTTCTCTGATAAAAGTCCCTATTTTTGTTTTATCCATGTGCCCCTCCTGATTGTTGCATACGAACTGATATTTGATTTCAGTATAGAAGAATCAAGGGGAATTGGCAATCTACCGAAGCGAGAATGCCGGGAAATTAACTGGAAAGTTAGTAAAGAAATGCTATCAAATCCCCGTGGCCCTTGGCAAGGTATAAGAAACGCGGCACGCTCGTACTTTTTTAGTACGATGCGCTCCTGTCGCAGAGCGTAGCGGTACATAAGCGGTCACAATACGAACGCAATGCGTCCCTTGGGACGCTATGGTACCGACGTCTGCTTACGGCACTGCTTATTCTTATACCCAGCCGGGGCTACTGGTTTTTTTGAAAGCTTTCCAAAACGCAGAACTCCCGGCGTATGCGGTGCCATGTCGAAGATGTTTGTCGGAGGATGTTGATATTTTCTAGAAAAGTGCTGAAAGGCAGGGGGAAAGCGGACACGATGTACGCGTCAGCCGATTGTCGACATGGATGTCGACTGTAGGCGGCCCCGTCATGACGAGAACTACTCATCACTTTTCGTAGAAAATTCACATCCGGAGACCTTACATCGAGACATGTGTATCGCATGCTCCGGGAGTTCGTGGATTTTGCCAATGTATTTAACTAACTTTCCATTTACTTTATTTCCTCCGCAACCAATTCCGCCCACGCCACAGCAAATCCGGCTCTGTGGGCAACCCGTTGGGAGGCAATATGTGACATGCTTGTGCCGTAATAGGGAACGGCACCTTGAGCGATGATATCCTGCGCCAGAAGTCTTACCAGAGTAGAACCCACATGCATTCCGACAGCATGGGAATCAACATTGATACCAATCTGCCAGAACAGAGGACTGTCGGCACTGGCACCGGCCATGCCAAGGATCTGTCCGTCTTTTGCTGCGGCAATACCCAGAACATCCGGGGCATAGGGATCGAAGGCAAATGCCTCATCAAAGCGGTTGTCTTCCCGGAACTGCAGAATGGCATTTTGGTCATACCGAATCAAATCGAAGGCGAGAGCATCAGACGCATCTGGCAAAGGAATGCCAGAGGAAGGCATGACATCGGCTTCCGGCAGAAAAAAAGGATGCGCCTGCGCAACACGGAGGTGGAACGGCAACAGCAGTTCTTCTATTTCCCGAAGTCTTTTCGCATCGAAGAACCATTCACCGGTTACATCGGCATAACGCTTTCTACATTCTGCAACAATTTCTTCGGAACCGGTAAATAATAATTTCCCATTGACGACAGCAATTTTCAAGCCACGGATCAAAGCCTCCTGAAAGCGGCGGCGTCCTTCCTGTGGAGCATAAATTGAAAAATGGTTCTCCGAATCAGCAACATCTGCGGGACTACAGCAGTAATCCAGTGCCAGTTGACGAGACAATTCTTCTCCATACATAAATGTCGGAACTCCTTTCACAATGGACCGCATCGGACGGTTTGAATGCTCGAAAAAGCATTTCACGCAAAGGTTCAGAATGTCTGTGGCTCCCAACCCTTCATCACCCGTTCCACGGTATACTCCGCAGCTTCCGCATCCGTCAGTTGGTGGGAGAAGTCGGCGCGGGTGGCAGGGGAGGCACCGGGGCCGTAGGAGTTGTATTCTCCGTAGTAGAAGTGGTCGTGGGGCTTTTTCCAGTCCTGCCAGCCGGCGGGGTGGATATGTGCACCCAGTTCACAGTGCAGGAACACTGTCTTTGCCCATTCTCTCCAGGGACGTCCCAGATAGATGGAATTGGGCGGGCAGTCGCTCTCTAATTTGCATTCATGGAACACGTAGCCGTAGGGCTCTTCCTGCGGGGTGGAGGCAGCAGTCACATAGCCGTAGATTACTTCAGACTCCGGACTTTCCGGTGGAATCCGGTCTCCGGGCAGCTTGGAGAAGATCGTGCAATGCTCAAACCAGGCAATTCCACTGCCGAAGATGAAATCCACATCACCCTGGATAAAGCAATTTTCATAATAATGGCGTCCTATGGTCCGGGGCTTGAATTCTCCGGGACCCTTGAATCCGCCGGGCTGAGCCTCTTTTAATGGCAGGGGGGCATCGAAGATCGTATCCTGACTGCCTAAGAACCGGCAGTTATAAAAGGCATTGCGGTCACCGTCCACATAGACGGCCAGTGCCTGCCCTACGGTGTGGCCGTAGCCGGAATCGTTCTGGAAAGTCAGGTTTCTGGCGGTAAAGTCATGAGTGTCGATCCGGACGGAAGCAGTACGGAAGGTACCTCGCTTATCCCCCTCCGGCATGAGATCGAAGGCAGCATCTCCATAGACAAGGATCGTCTCGTCACCGCCGGTACCCTCAAAAGTAATATTCGGACGGGTGATTACCAGCTTTTCCCGATAAATTCCTTTACCGATATGCAGGATCACCGGCGGCAGCTCTGAAACGGGAGCCGGGAACTGCTTTCCGGATTCTGAGGCAGGAACATCCGGCAGGGAAGCCAATGCTTCTCCGATGGTGGCAAAAGAAGTGCCCGGAATTGTATTTCCGGACATATTTACATACAAATGAATTGTGTCTGACATAAATAGAATACCTATACCTTTCCGTACCTCCGCATTTTCAAGCCCATTTCTCCGCTTTGCTTCGGTCCGTGCTAAACATGTGCCACTGGCACATAATATATGCTTTAGTGCTTTGTATTATAGTACAATGTGAGGTACAAAATTGTGCGTAAAAAATAATTTTCAAATGATAACTTACAACAGCTTTTCAATTTTCAGATCCGGCTGGTCTGCCAGATTGATATATTCCTCGCCGTACTGTACTACAGGGCGGGACAATTTTTCCTTATTGATGTAAATGATTGTGACTTTTCGTCCATCGTTCAACAGACAACGGTTTTGCAGGCAGGAATTTACCACGTTTTCCAGGAAAGGAAGCAGAATGGAAACATCGTATTTCTGGAAGCCTTCCGTTTCGAACATTTCAATCACACAGAACGGACACAAAGGTCCTCTGTAACAGCGGGCTGCCGTCATGGCATCGTAGACATCCGCAATGGCTACCATCCGTGCATAAGGATCGATCTGGTTCCCTTTTAATTTCGCGGGGTAACCGCTGCCGTCACTACGTTCGTGGTGCATCAGAGCTGCATTTTTCACATGCACGTCCACATCCTGAGACTGCAGTAATTCATATCCCAGAGCAGGATGTTTTTTTACCGTGGCAAACTCTTCCTCGGACAGTCTGCCGGGCTTGGCGATGATGGAATAGGGAATCAGCATTTTGCCGATGTCATGGAACAGACCGCAGGCAGTAGCCAGTTCCACGTCTTCTTTCGGAAGCTTCAGCCATCCCGCCAGAATATTACAGATCAGTGCCACATTCAGACTGTGGGTATAGGTGGAATCATCGTATTCCCGCATATTTTGAAGCATATCCAGAATACTGATGCTGCCGGAATGATTCGAAACAATGGAAAGTGTGTTTTTCAGCAGAGTTTTCACATCCAGGGCTGTATTCTTCTGAACGACCAGATTCATATTTTCCCGGAAAAGTTCGACTTCATTCTCAAAATCTTCTTTAAACAGATGAAATTCCGGAGAACTTTTGATCCGTTCATAGTGGGAGGATTCCGTTTCAGAAAGATCCGATGCCGGGAGTACATCTTCGGCGAAGATTGTGAGAATACCGTACAGATCCAGCTTCGTGATGAGCTTGTCCGTGAGAACCGTGCCCTTCGGAATCAGAAGTTCATGATCCAGATTGTAGACATCTTCTGCAACAATCATTCCGGGAATCAATTGTGTGATGGATAATCTCTTCATAGACCGTAATCCTTGTGCCTTTCGGTAACCTGAAAATCATCAGGTGCTTTCGTAAATCTTACTTATTTCAATTATAATAATTTTTCCCCGGACTGTCAATTTTCCGGGACAGAATAGATGAAGAGAGCTGTTCATAAAATTTTTACAGTCTTTTCACGGCTCTGCAGGCACAGAAAGGTTGAAACATAGAGGAAAATCTGCTACAATAACCTTTGAATTATGCGAAGACCCATGGACATTTTATTGTCAAAAGGGTGCGGAAACGAGGAAAAAATGAGCGTTATTGAGAAGATATTTGGCACGCACAGTTCCAGAGAACTGAAGCGTATTGAACCTCTGGTGGACAAGATCGAGGCACTTCGCCCTGCGATGCAGGCACTTTCCGATGAGGAGCTGCGGGGTAAGACCGAGGAGTACAAGAAGCGTCTGACCGAGGGAGAGACTCTGGACGATCTGCTTCCGGAGGCTTATGCAACCGTGAGAGAGGCTGCAAAGCGTGTTCTGAACATGGAACACTACAGAGTACAGCTGATCGGTGGTATCATCCTGCATCAGGGACGTATCGCAGAGATGCGTACCGGTGAAGGTAAGACTTTGGTGTCTACCCTTCCCGCTTATCTGAATGCTTTGGAAGGCAAGGGTGTCCATGTTGTTACCGTCAATGACTATCTGGCAAAGCGTGATGCGGAGTGGATGGGTCAGGTACATGAGTTTCTGGGACTGAAGGTCGGCGTGGTACTGAACAGCATGACCTCCGAGGAGAGACAGGAAGCTTACAAGTGTGATATCACTTATGTTACCAACAACGAACTGGGATTTGATTATCTGCGTGATAACATGGTTATTTACAAGGAACAGCTGGTTCTGCGTGGATTGCATTATGCCATCATCGATGAGGTGGACTCTGTACTGATCGATGAAGCGAGAACTCCTCTGATCATTTCCGGACAGAGCGGCAAGTCTACCGCTTTATATGAAATGTGTGATCTGCTGGCACGTCAGATGAAGCGCGGTGATGATGTACAGGAACTGACCAAGATGGACGCCATTATGGGTGTGGTACAGGAAGAGACCGGAGACTTCGTAGTCAACGAGAAGGATAAGATCATTAACCTGACCGCAGCAGGTATGGAGAAGGTTGAGAGATTCTTCCACATTGATAACTTCGCTGATCCCGAGAACCTGGAGATCCAGCACAACATCATTCTGGCATTACGTGCCCATAATCTGATGTTCCGTGATAAAGATTACGTGGTAAAGGATGACCAGGTACTGATTGTCGATGAATTTACCGGACGTATCATGCCGGGACGTCGTTATTCCGACGGTCTGCATCAGGCAATCGAAGCAAAAGAGCATGTAAAGGTGAAGAGAGAAAGTAAGACGCTGGCATCCATTACCTTCCAGAACTTCTTTAATCTATTCGATAAAAAGTGTGGTATGACCGGTACGGCTCTCACTGAGGAGACCGAGTTCCGTGAGATCTACGGCATGGATGTTGTTGTGATCCCTACGAACCGTCCCGTTATCCGTAAGGATCTGCAGGATGCTGTATACAAGACGAAGAGAGAGAAGCTGAACGCTATCGTGAATGCGGTAGAGGAAGCACACGCCACAGGACAGCCTGTACTGGTAGGTACGATCACGATCGAAGCCAGTGAGGAACTGAGCAGAATGCTGACCAAGCGCGGCATCCAGCACAAGGTACTGAATGCAAAATTCCATGAACTGGAAGCAGAGATCGTAGCCGATGCCGGTGTACACGGTGCGGTAACCATCGCTACCAACATGGCAGGCCGTGGTACGGATATCAAGCTGGATGATGAAGCGAGAGCCGCCGGCGGACTGAAGATCATCGGTACCGAGCGTCATGAGTCCAGACGTATTGATAATCAGCTGCGTGGTCGTTCCGGACGTCAGGGAGATCCAGGTGAGTCCAAGTTCTACATCTCTCTGGAGGACGATCTGATGAGACTGTTCGGTTCCGAGCGCCTGATCAGCATGTTCAATACCTTAGGTATCCCTGAGGGACAGGAGATCGAACACAAAGCATTGACCAATGCCATCGAATCCGCACAGAAGAAGATCGAGAGCAACAACTACGGTATCCGTAAGAATCTGTTAGAGTATGACCGTGTCATGAGTGAACAGAGAGAGATTATCTACGAGGAGCGTCTGCGGGTACTGAACGGCGAGAGCATGCGCGATGTGATCTACAAGATGATCACCGATATTACAGAGAACTGTGTAGATATCTGTATCAATGACGACGCAGATATCTCCGACTGGGATTTCAATGAGTTAAATACCCTGCTCATTCCTACGATCCCGTTACAGCCTCTGACGCCGGAGCGTGTGAAGAAGCCCAAGAAGAATAGCTTAAAGCAGCAGTTAAAGGAAGAAGCTGTGAAGCTGTACGAAGCAAAAGAAGCCGAGTTCCCCGAACCCGAAGCGATCCGTGAGCTGGAGCGTGTGGTTCTGCTGAAGGTCATTGACCGTAAGTGGATGGATCATATCGACGACATGGAGCAGCTGCGTCAGGGCGTGGGCTTACAGGCATACGGACAGAGAGATCCTCTGGTAGAGTACAAGATGAGCGGTTACGAGATGTTCGACGAGATGACCCAGAACATCCGTGAAGAGACCGTAAGACTTCTGTTCCACATCAAGATCGAGCAGAAGGTAGAGCGTGAGCAGCAGGCCCAGATCACCGGTACCAACAAGGATGATTCCTTACAGAAGGGACCGGTAAAGCGTGAAAATGCAAAGGTATATCCCAATGATCCCTGTCCTTGCGGCAGCGGCAAAAAATACAAGAACTGCTGCGGACGGAAAGCCTGATGCTTTCTGACAACAGTCGGAAGATAGTGCGGCAGCACGGAACAATCCTACCCAAGGTCTTTCACCCACCTATGAGCAAGCTCATGTGGGCTTAGACCTTTTGATCCTGGCATCATTAAAATAATAGAATAAGAAAGTGGGTGACGTTAAGTGGTTGAATTAGATCAGATGAAGACAGAAATCCTGTCCTACGAAACACCTTTAGCGGAAGTGAGGGATTCACTTTGACCTTGCTAACAAGGCAAAGCGGATCGAAGAAATGGAACGTGAGATGGAGGCTCCCGGATTCTGGGATGACCCGGAGCGTTCCAATCAGAAAATGAAAGAACTGAAGAACCTGAAGGATACTGTGGGAGAGTGCGACAAGCTTTCGACACAGTTCGATGACATCCTGACCTTGATCGATATGGGATATGAGGAAAACGATGCGTCTCTGATCCCTGAGATCCGTGAGGAGCTGGATGAATTCATCAGGGAATTCGACGAACTCAGGATCGGTACATTATTATCCGGAGAATATGACAAAAACAATGCGATCTTAAAGCTCAATGCCGGTGCCGGAGGTACCGAGAGCTGTGACTGGTGCGGCATGCTGTATCGTATGTATACCCGCTGGGCGGAGCGCAAGGGCTTTGCCATCGAAGTACTGGACTATCTGGATGGTGACGAAGCAGGTATCAAGTCAGTGACTTTTCAGGTCAACGGCCTGAATGCCTACGGCTACCTGAAATCCGAGAAGGGAGTACACCGTCTGGTGCGTATTTCCCCTTTCAATGCTCAGGGAAAACGTCAGACTTCCTTTGTATCGCTGGATGTTATGCCGGATATCGAGGGCGATCTGGATGTGGATATTGATGAGAAGGATCTGCGCATCGACACCTACCGAAGCAGCGGTGCCGGTGGCCAGCATATCAACAAGACCTCCTCTGCCATTCGTATCACCCATATTCCTACGGGAACCGTGGTACAATGTCAGAATGAGCGAAGCCAGTTCCAGAACAAGGATAAGGCAATGCAGATGCTGAAAGCCAAGCTGTATCTGTTAAAGCAGGAAGCAAATGCCGAGAAGCTGTCTGATATCCGCGGTGAGGTCAAGGAGATTGGCTGGGGTAACCAGATCCGCTCCTATGTATTACAGCCTTACACACTGGTCAAGGATCATCGTACCGATGTGGAGACCGGTAATGTGGACGCAGTACTGGACGGCGGACTGGATATCTTCATCAATGGCTATCTGAAATGGATCAGCGTGCAGGGAGATAAGAAGAACACAGAGAATTAACAAATTCAAGTTTGTAAATGACACATTCCAGAAGGAGTGAAAGCTTTCTGGAATGTGATTTTTTATAAGGGAGAAAATTACATATGAGAAACGAAAACAAAGAGACAAACCAGGGCAAAAAAGCGATAGGAGAGTCCATGGGCAGCAGAATTGTGCTTGCCCTGATCGTTGTGGCTGTGATAGTTACGGCGGCAAAAGTGATCCCTTTGGTCCGGAATCGGGTACAGACTTCCCAATATCCGGTGATCGAGCTGGCAGATCTGCAGGGAATGGAACTGGAGAGCTTAAGTGATGGAAAGTTCAGTTTCAGCTATCCGGCAGAAGACTGGGAAGTGTGGGAGCAGGTGACGACGGATTATCACCCGCTTACGATCTTCTATAAAGGGACAGCGGATGACGGCTCCACAAGTATCTCGGTGGCGGAGAATGACACCGTGGTCACACAGTTGAAACCGGAACTTCTGCAGGTAATGTTGGATGGCTTAAAAGAACAGGCTCCTTATATGGTGATAAAGGAAAGTGAAATGCGCAGTATGGAAGGTACACCGGTGTTCTATCTGGAGGACAATATGTCACTGACCCAGGAAGGACTGGATATGATGGTAGATACCGGCGCGTGGACAGAGGAAACGATAGAAGCCATGGGCGGCCGTGAGGCACTTTTAAGTAACAATATTGCTTCGGACCAGATTCAGATCTATCAGTTGAAAAATGGAAAAATTTATGTGTATACCGGAAATTATACGGATGATGCGCAGAAAGATATGGTACTGGACACCATCACGGTGATAGCACAGACAATAAAGAGCACAGGCAATTAATGCCTGTGCTCGTTCTGCATCAGATCCAGAAAATATAAGGTCTGGGTCATGTTCATATATGGCACCAGCCACAGAGTTCCGATACCGAAGCTCAGCAAACACAGAAATCCCAGCGGCAGGAAACTCATTTGTAAGCAGAACAGCTCCCATTTATGTCCTTTCATAATACGGAAGCTTAATTTCATCAGCTCCATAGCGCTATACTGGGGAAAATCCAACAGTAAATAGTAAGCCTGGGATAAACCAAGGGATAACGGAATATAGATACACATACCGATGACCATAAGCACAATGCACAGGATTGCCATAGTTATGGCGTCGAAGCCTTTCCCTGACCGCAGGAGAAAATAGCAGATATCAAACGGAAGTGTACATGCCGTATTCAGCAGGATCAGTACTGCGGAGATCCCGAGCGATTTTTTGAATAAGTATTTGAAGCCGTAGAACAGATTGGCAGTTACAGCAGGTCTGCTGCAGGCAGTATTCAGATAAAATAATGTGATGCCGGTCTGAAATACTCCGGTGAAAATCGACAATAAAGTCGTACAGGCTGTCAAAAGCAGATATTCCGCCAGAGATGTCTCTGCGCTTCCCCCCATAAGTGTCCGTACGGTAAGGATCATAGTGAAGGGCATGCTGACGGCAAAGGAGAGGGAAAATACGATCAGACTCCGGCAGATGGACAGCAGGATGGCATTGCCGTAATGCCCTGCCATCTGATCTCTGGCTTTTTCTTTGAGTTGGGCTCTGGATGCATATTGTATCATAGAAATCCTCTTTTCTTTTTATTATTGCGTTCTATTGGTTATTCCGGCTGCTCCGGGTTTTGATTTCGTAACCGCAGAATGCATCGGAAAACATAGGCATGTCTTACAGGTAAGATTGCCAGAATTCTTCCATATCGACACCGTACATCTGCTGGTACATCTGATCCAGCATATTCCTATAAGAAGGATCGGTAAATACCGTGACAATGCTGCTGATCGTGATGAAGATACCGAGTGCCAGTCCCACACAGGACAGCCAGATCCCGGCAACACACATATTGTTCATGCGTTGCCCTCTTTTCCGGGTGAGCAATGCAAAGAGAATGCCCAGAGCACCGGTGGGAATGGACAGCAGTCCCGTGCAGCATAATACCAGGGAACAGATGCCGCAGACCATAGAAGCGATCGACAAACCCCTGTATTTCGGATCGATCTGTGGTATATTTTGATTCATTTCGTTATTCTGATTCTGATAATAATCCATAGAAAGCCTCATTTCCGGGCGGCATATGGTGAATTTGTCTGCCGCGCTTATATTAAGTACTGTACCATCTTTTCCTGTAATAAGCAAATGAAATAAGAATGAAAAGATTGAGAAAACTTCCGATTTCCAGTATAATATACCCATGCGCAAAACAAAATGGCAACAGGCCATCAGGAGGAACTATGGATATTATACAGAAAATCAAAGAAGAACTTCAGGTAGAAAAATGGCAGGTGGAAGCAGCGGTGAAGCTGATCGATGAGGGAAATACCATCCCTTTCATCTCACGTTACCGTAAGGAGGCCACCGGATCTCTGAACGACGAGCAGCTGCGTAATCTCGATGAGAGACTGACCTATCTGAGAAGTCTGGAAGATAAAAAGGAGCAGGTGTTGAAGAGCATCGAGGAACAGGGAAAACTTACCGATGAGTTAAAGGAGAAGATCCTGGCAGCCCAGACGCTGGTAGTAGTAGAGGATCTGTACCGCCCCTATCGTCCCAAGAGAAAGACCCGTGCCAGTATTGCAAAGGAGAAGGGGCTGGAACCTCTGGCAGAATACATTCTGCGCCAGGAGGCAACAGAACCGGTGCTTAACGAGGCAGCAAAGTATGTTTCCGAAGAAAAAGAAGTAAAGACTCCGGAGGAAGCATTGCAGGGAGCACAGGATATTATTGCCGAGATGATCTCCGACGATGCGGATCATCGTCTTTACATCCGCAATATCACCGTAGAGGAAGGCATTGTGACCGGTACGGCGAAGGATGAGAAGGCTCAGAGTGTCTACGAGATGTATTACAATTTCGAAGAGCCTGTGAAGAAGATCGCAGGTCACAGAGTATTGGCATTGAACCGCGGAGAGGCAGAAAAAGTACTGACTGTTAAAGTCAATGCACCGGAGGAACGTATTCTGCGTTATCTGGAGAAAAAGCTGATCACGAAGGAAAATGAATATACTACACCGGTAATCTGTGCCGCAGTGGAAGACAGCTACGATCGTTTAATAGCACCCGCTATTGAAAGAGAGATCCGTAACGATCTGACAGAAAAGGCAGAGGACGGAGCGATCAATGTCTTCGGTAAAAACTTAGAGCAGCTGTTGCTGCAGCCTCCTATCGCAGGCAAAGTGGTCTTAGGCTGGGATCCGGCATTCCGTACCGGATGTAAGCTGGCGGTAGTGGATGCTACCGGAAAAGTGCTGGATACGAAAGTGATCTTCCCTACAGCACCGCAGAATAAGGTGGAGGAGTCCAAAGCTGAACTGAAGAAACTGATCAAAAAATATAATGTGGATTTAATTTCCGTAGGAAACGGTACAGCCTCCAGAGAGTCCGAGCAGGTAATCGTAGAACTGTTGAAGGAACTGGATCGTCCGGTACAGTATGTGATCGTCAACGAGGCAGGTGCTTCCGTATACTCCGCAAGTAAGCTGGCGACAGAAGAGTTTCCCAATTTTGACGTGGGACAGCGAAGTGCTGCATCCATCGCCAGAAGATTACAGGATCCCCTGGCAGAGCTGGTGAAGATCGATCCCAAGTCCATCGGTGTCGGCCAGTATCAGCACGACATGAACCAGAAGAAATTAAGCGATGCCTTAAGCGGCGTGGTGGAGGACAGTGTAAACAAGGTCGGTGTGGATCTGAATACTGCGTCCGCATCCCTTCTGGAATATGTCTCCGGCATTAACAAGACTATTGCGAAGAATATTGTAGATTACAGAGAAAATAACGGGCGTTTTGTAAGCAGAAAGCAGTTGTTAAAGGTGCCGAAGCTGGGACCTAAGGCATATGAGCAGTGTGCCGGTTTCTTACGGATCCCGGATGGTAAGAATCCTCTGGATGCCACCAGCGTTCATCCCGAATCCTACGAAGCAGCGGAGCAGCTGATGGCGAAGCTGGGACTGACAATGGAGGACATTAAGGAAGCCCAGAAACAGGCGGCAGTTAAGAAAGCTTCCGGCAAGAGCGGGGCACAGGCTTCCGGACAGAAGAACGGCAGTAATGCAGCCAATACGGCAAAGAAACGGGAAGAGCAGAAAGGTAAGACCGTAAGAGTGCATAATACCAATACCGCTATGGGCAAGGCTCTGGCAGCGGCCATGGGTGGTGTGAGCTTTGATAATTCTGCAGAAACTTCTACAAAGAAAAATGCACCGGCAGTACAGAATGCATCAAATGATGCAAAAGATATTTCCGGACTGGAAAAGCGTATTAAGAATAAGAAACTGCTGGCAGAAGAGCTGGGAATCGGCGAGATCACGCTGACAGATATCCTGAAGGAACTGGAGAAGCCGGGCAGAGATCCCAGAGACGATATGCCGAAGCCGATCCTGCGCAGTGATGTTCTGGATATGAAGGATTTAAAGCCCGGCATGATTCTGAAAGGAACCGTGCGTAATGTCATTGACTTTGGTGTGTTCGTGGATATCGGTGTCCATCAGGACGGACTGGTGCACATCTCCCAGATCACCGACCGCTATATCAAGCATCCGCTGGAAGCTGTCAGCGTCGGAGATATTGTGGATGTGCAGGTATTGACTGTGGATGTGGCGAAGAAACGTATCGGTCTGACCATGAAGATCCAGAAGCAGTAATGTTATGACCCGCCCCGATATGAGCATAAAAGTGGGATGATAATCCCACGATATGCGAATAGAGGGCAGGGTGCTATGTGCCAGTGGCACATGTTTAGCACGGACCGAAGCGGAGCGGAGAAGTGGGAATGCGTAGCACGGAACAATCTGCAGGCATCAAAGTCGGGGGCTTTTGACCCCAACATCGTATTATCATAAGAAGAAAGAGGGATAACACAGCAAAATGTTATCCCTCTTTCTTCTTAATTTTTTATAACCAATAACACCAAACGATACGAAAAGTGAAAAATCTTTATTATGCCTTATGACCTGTTTTGATAATAGGGCTTAAAGGCTTGTAGATGAGCAGTGTCACAACAGAGACCAGCGTTCCCTTGATGAGATTCATGGGAGCCACACATGCCACCACGAAGCTTACAATGCTGCCTTCCTTTGCCAGCGGATTGACTTCGGTACCCATTGCCAGGATGGCA
This sequence comes from Waltera acetigignens, assembly GCF_025567015.1. NCBI lineage: Bacteria > Bacillati > Bacillota > Clostridia > Lachnospirales > Lachnospiraceae > Waltera > Waltera acetigignens. Next base: position 47,429 of record NZ_JAOQJO010000022.1, read on the forward strand.
TCCAGAGGCATTCCGTAGAACTTGGAGAAGGCGGGAAGCAGATATACGGCATTGAATGCGGTACCGAATATCGTCATGACCAGTGTACCGGCAATGCAGGCAAGGATGGCGTTTTTCTTAGTTTTCTTAAAGGAATACACAGCGGAGGCAGGGATGATCAGGCTGCAGCCCACTACGAAATTCGCCAGATCGCCGATGAAAGCGGTAGAGGTACCTTTTATGCACAGCTTCAGCAGTATCTTCACGAATTCCATCATGACACCTGCTACGGGACCGAAAGCAAAGGAACCGACTAAGATCGGCAGCTCACTGAAGTCCATTTTATAGAAGCCGGGGGCAAAAAAGATGGGGAAGTCCAGCACATGCAGGATCATGGCGATGGCGGAAAACATACCGATCATGGCAAGCTTTCTGGTGTTGAAGATCGGCTCAGAAACTCCGTTTTTCTTCTGGGCACTCTTTTCCAGCACCACAGCCACCAGGAAACACCCCACGATGACCGCTAGGAAGATGACTACATAGGCCACATTTTCAGTTACAGTTTGCATTAATTTGTTCATTTCAGAACTCCTTTCCTATGAGAAAATCAAGGAAAGCCTTCAAAAAAAGCCCCGGAATACAAGCTTCCGGGGCATGGGTATCACAAAAAAATATAAGTGATACGTCTTCTTTCATCCAGACTGTACTGTTGGTTCCGGATTCACACCGGATCAGCCGCAGAATGCATCTGCGGGTCGCGGACTTAAGGATGACCTATTACCGCCAGTAGGGAATTGCACCCAACCCTGAAGAACTTTACCTTATGCATGGAATATAACACTTTGTGAACATATTGTCAATATAGAAAATCTTTAGAATTTTCCCAACATTTTTTTCGGATTTCCCTGTTATAGTAGCTGTAATAACTATTCAGAACCGCATGCGCAAAATCGCCCTTCCAGAGCTTTCCTTTTGCATGACTCTGAATAGTTGCAAATACTTATAGAAATGTGTTGACACTCAATAGATATTATTGTATTATGCAAACAGTACAGTGACACAATGAAGAATACACAGAAAATGTATCATGAAATGGGAGTATGTGAGGAATGAGTGCATTAGTAGAGATCAAAGATGTGTGCAAGGTTTACAATCCTGGGGAAAATGAGGTGCGGGCGTTGGATCATGTGAGCCTGACCATCGACGAACAGGAATTTGTGGCCATCATCGGACATTCCGGAAGCGGTAAGTCCACGCTGATGAATATGCTGGGATGCCTGGATGTGCCCACCAGTGGAGAATATTGGCTCCATGGACAGGATGTATCCGCATTGACAGACGATGAACTGTCGGATATCCGCAACCGGGAGATCGGCTTTATTTTCCAGGGATTCAATCTGATCCCCAATCTGACTGCGGTGGAAAATGTAGAACTGCCACTGATCTACCGGGGAGTATCCAGAAGTGTACGGCAGGAGCTTTCCAGAGAAGCACTGAAAAAGGTGGGGCTGGAACACCGTATGGATCATAAGCCTTCGGAGATGTCGGGAGGACAACAGCAGAGAGTGGCCATTGCCCGAGCTATTGCTCAGGCACCACCGGTGATCCTGGCGGATGAACCTACCGGCAATCTGGACTCCAATTCCACAAAAGAGATCATGGATATTCTGAAAGGTTTACATAATGAGGGGAGAACAGTCATCCTGATCACCCATGACAATGATATTGCGGCACAGGCAAAACGGGTGATCAAGATCAAGGACGGCAAAGTGGAATCCGATTCCGGACAGATCGTTCCGGTGGAGGAGCTGCAGACAGCAGGAGCGTAGTGGAAAATAAATCTTTCACATGCAATGCCATGCCGCCGGTCACGGCTAACAAATTATGAAAAGATAAGAGTATGAATGAATATAGAAAGGATCATAAGTGAGGGATCATGGAACAGCAGGAAAAAACAGAACAGGCACTGAGTGCTAAAAAAATCAAAGAAATGAAGAAAGCAGAAAAGAGAAAGCAAAAAGAAGCAAAAAAGGAACAGAAGGCAAAGAACCCAAGCAAAAAGCGTAAAAAAGCACCTGTTATTATTGCGGCTATCATAATTGTACTGATCGTGATACGCATGGTAAGCTGTGCGTTTTCCGGCAATGCTGGAGTGATGGTAAGCACCACTAATGCATTTCGCGGAGACATCGAAGAAAATGTCAGCACCAGCGGAAAAGTAGCCAGTGAGGAAAAGACCGTTTTATTTGCTCCGGTCAGCGGAAGATTAAGCGAGATCAATGTGGCAGCAGGAGATGCCGTCAAGGCAGGAGATGTCCTGATGACCTACGACATGGATCAGATGGAACAGCGCCTGCAGGAGGCGTCCTTACAGCAGGATAAGAGTAATGCTTCTTATAACAGTACTATGACAGAGAACAGCAAAAGTACAGCAAAACTGAATGAGGCCAATACCAATCTAGCAGTGTTGGATCAGCAGCTTACCGATTACAAGGCATATCTCAAGGAACTGCAGGATAAACTGAGTACGAGCCAGAGGGAGACCCAGAGACAGTTGTCTGAGGAGAGCTACGATCTGAGCAGAAAAGCGGCAGACCTAAACAAAGAACTGCAGGACGGTGTGACAGCAGAACGGGCCAAGGAAATCAATAAGGAATTACAGGATATCAGCAGCAGTCAGGCCAGAAATTCTTACGTGCAGTCTATTGCTAATTCCAGTGATTATGTAGTGAGTATGCAGAATGAGATCGCTACCGTGCAGGAGCATATTACGGAATGTGAAAATTACAAGGCCGAGATGCAGAGCCAGAAGGGCAGCAGTGAGGGAACGATCCTGAATGGCTATCAGTCGCAAGCCTATGCGGCAGATAAGGATCTGGCACAGCTGACCTATCAGGAGGCACAGGAACAGTACGATGCGGCGAAAAAAGGAATTGTTGCGGACTTTGACGGTATTGTAACGGAGTGTACCGGTGTCTCCGGAGCCAGCGTAACAGAAGGAGCACAGCTGATCACACTGGAGAGCAGCCAGAATGTGAAGGTTTCCTTTGATGCTTCCAAGTCCGATGTGGCAAAACTTGCCATCGGGCAGAAAGTAGATATTACCATCTCCGGCAATAAATACGAAGGCGAGATCAGTAAGATCAATCGTATGGCAACACTGAACGCATCCAATACGCCCATGGTAGGGGTAGAAGTACATCTGACTAACCCGGATGACAAGATCATTCTGGGACTGGATGCTAAGCTGACCGTACATACCAACAGTGCACAGGATACATTGTTGATCCCGGTAGAAGCGATCAATGCGGATAAAAACGGAGATTTCCTCTATGTGATCGAGAACGGCATGGTAGTTAAGAGGGCAATTACCTGCGGAATCTCCTCCGATGAATACACAGAGGTCCTGGATGGCATTACTGAGGAAGACCAGATCATTGTGAACAGCCTCACGGGTGTCAGCCTGGAGGAGGGCATGGCAGTAACGGCTGTGCCTATGGAACAGTAGGAGGCGGATCCATGACACAAGTATGGGAATACATCAAAATTGCATTGATGAATATCCGCAGTAATAAGGGACGTTCGATTCTGACCATGCTGGGCATTATCATAGGAATCTCTTCTGTGATCATGATCATCTCCATAGGTAATGGAGTGAAAAGTGGGATCAACGGAGAACTGAATTCTATGGCGGGCGGCCAGATCGCAGTATATAGTAGTAACACCGCGGAAAACGGAACAGAGGTGGTATTCACGGAAGAGGATATGGATGCCATTTTGGAGAAAGTTCCAAATGTCAAGGCGGTAACACCGTCCTGGAGTTTCAGCGGAAGCGCCACCGGCAGAAAGGGAACCTTTGATGCTGCTGCAACTTTCGGTAAGGCGGGACTGGAATATTCGAGCCAGGATCCGATCATCAAGGGACGTTATTTTACCGATTCGGATTATTATACGGCGAATAAGGTCTGTGTCATTACAGAGAGCAGCGCGAAAACGCTGTTTGGTAATACCAATGTGATCGGAATGAGTTTTGATTATACGTTGTATGGAGTGACACAGGAATTTACGATCGTTGGTATCCGTAAGGACAACGCATCGAAGCTGTTCGGAATGGGAGGAAACGGTACGGTGACCATGGAGGCACCTATCTCCACAATTTCTGAGGGGTATGGATTCTATGTGGATTACACGGACCTGCTGATCGTCAGTGATGGCGCGGAAAATGCCTCTCAGGTGGCGCAGGATACGGTGCGTCTGCTAGAGAACAGGCATGGTGTCAGAGGACAGAATGTCATCTCTGTACAGAACTTTAATGATATTATGAGCCAGATGGATCAGATCTTAAGCTATATCACTATCTTTGTAGTGTTCGTAGCAGCCATCTCCCTGCTGGTAGGTGGTATCGGCGTTATGAACATCATGCTGGTATCTGTGACAGAGCGTACCAGAGAGATCGGTATCCGGAAATCTCTGGGAGCCAGGACCGGATCCATCCTGTTACAGTTTCTGTCGGAATCCGCCATCATTACCCTGCTGGGCGGCCTGATCGGTATTCTGATCGGTGTGGCAGGAGCCTTCGGAATCTGCAGCCTGATTGGATTTACCGCAAAGGTGAGTGTGGGTACGGTGCTGGGAGCCAGTATGTTTTCCTCGGCTGTAGGTATTTTCTTTGGAATTTATCCGGCGAAAAAGGCAGCGAAATTAAGCCCTATCGAAGCATTACGGCATGAATAATATGTGATAAAAGTTAAATCATAATTAAACAAAATGTAAACTATAAGAACCGCAGGTCACAGATATTGGAATCCCTGCGGTTCTTTACTTGCTTTTTTATGGAAAAAAATTTATAATGTTCTCTATAGTATGCAATCCTATGCGCAGTCGCCGGATGGTGGGGATGGGATTATAATAGCAAGTAACTATGCAGTCACATTATTATAAGGAAAGAATTCATTATGGTAGAATTGGATGTGAAGATTACATCGGGGGATTTATATGACTTTTTATTGCGGCACAGCTACAACAGTGTGTCCGGACTTCTGGGAGCAGTGATTGGAGCTTTGGGCGTGATCGTGGGTATCTCGAGACAGTACTGGATCTATCTGATTCTTGGCGTGGTGATTCTGTTATATCTCCCATGGACACTCTATATCAAGAGCAAACAGCAGGCAGTAAACAATCCGGTCTTCAAGGAACCGCTGCATTATGTGTTGGATGAGAACGGCATTACCATCTCCCAGGGGGACAGCTCCACCTGTCAGAAATGGGAGGATTGCTTGAAAGCGGTATCCACCGGACGCAGCATCATTGTGTATACGGCGAAAAATAATGCAACAATTTTTCCTAAAAGTCAGATGCAGGATAAGACAACGGATGTTATTGAAATGATTTCCACCCATATGCCGCCCACAAAAGTGAAGATCCGCAGCTAGATGCATGGATACAGCAGAAGAATAGAGCATGTGGTTACTTCGCCATATAAAACTGCTTATCTGTCTGTATGCAGGTATTCGCAGAACGCAGTTTTGCATGGCTCTGAATAGTTACGAATTATATAAAAAGTAACAGTAACTGCATAACCGTAACATGTAACACGTAACAATAGAAAGCGTAAGGAAAATGACAACAGGCGATTCAGCAGATAACAGAGAATGCAAAAAAGAGATCATAGAGACCCACAGTGCGGAAGAGACCTTTGCACTGGGACAACGGATCGGCAGGGAAGCACTTCCCGGACAGGTCTACACGCTGATCGGTGATCTGGGAGTAGGCAAGACCGTATTTACCCAAGGTGTGGCAGATGGCCTCGGAATCACGGAGCCGGTGAACAGCCCGACCTTTACCATTGTGCAGATCTACGAGGAAGGACGTATGCCCTTTTACCATTTTGATGTCTATCGTATTGGCGATGTGGAGGAGATGGAGGAGATTGGCTATGAGGATTGTTTTTACGGGGAAGGACTTTGCCTGATCGAGTGGGCGAATCTGATCGAAGAGATCCTGCCGGAACATTACAGGCAGGTGACCATAGAAAAGGATCTGGAGAAAGGCTTTGATTACCGCCGGATCACGATTGAGGAGAGGACTACAGTATGAAAATATTAGCTTTGGACAGTTCCGGACTGGTGGCCAGCGCCGCCATCGTGGAGGATGACGTCCTGATCGCGGAATACACCACGGATTACAAGAAAACACATTCCCAGACATTATTACCCATGCTGGATGAGATCCGGCAGATGATCGATCTGGATCTGCATACCATTGATGCGATTGCCATTTCCGCAGGACCTGGTTCTTTTACCGGACTTCGGATCGGGGCGGCTACGGCAAAGGGACTGGGACTGGCACTGAACCTTCCGCTGGTAGAGGTCCCGACACTGGAGGGACTGGCTTTTAACCTCTGGGGAACGGACAAGCTGGTATGTCCCATCATGGATGCCAGAAGGAATCAGGTATATACCGGAATTTATGAGTTCTGTAAAGAGGAGATCCCGGAAAAGGAAAGCTCAGAACATCAACTTGTGATGCACAGTATCAAAGAGCAGTGCGCTATTGCCGTGGACGAGCTGGTGGAGGAATTAAACCGTCTGGGACGGGAAGTGATCTTCTTAGGAGACGGCGTTCCGGTCTACAGGGAACAGATCTTACAGAAACTGAAGGTTCCCTGCTCCTTTGCTCCGGCTGCAAATAATCGTCAGCGTGCTGCCAGTGTGGCTTCTCTGGGAGCTGTCTACTATGCACATGGCAGAACGGTGACCGCAGCGGAGCATGAACCCGAATACCTGCGTAAGAGCCAGGCAGAGCGGGAACGAGAGGAACAGGAGAAGGCTGCAAAAGAGGCACAGGCATGAAAATAGAAGTTCGTAAGTTACAGAATACGGATATCGAAGAACTGAGCCGGATCGAAGCTGCGTCCTTCAGCATGCCATGGTTGGCGGAAGATTTCAGAGGACTTCTGACGAGAGATTATTGCCTGTATGTCGTGGCGGAGGCAGACGGTCATATCGCGGGCTGCGCCGGGCTGACGGACAGTTTTCATGAGGGCAATATCGACAACGTGGTGACAGCACCGGAATATCGAAATCTGGGCATTGGCGGCAAAATGCTGGAAGAGTTGTTACACCTCGGCAATGAGCGCGGGATCACAGCATATACGCTGGAAGTCAGAGTGAGCAATGCACCGGCCATCCACTTGTATGAGAAATTCGGTTTTGTCTCCGAGGGGATCCGCCCGAAATTTTATGAAAAACCGACAGAGGATGCCATGATCATGTGGCGCCGTTAACAAGTATTACCATCACTTTTCCGGCGGATTATCCATTATAATGATGCCAGGGTCAAAAGGTAACATTTACAGTCAGAAAGGTGGAAACAGGATGCGAAAAGAAGAAAACGGTAAATTACAGCAGGTAATCTGTAACGGCTGCGGCAAGGAGTTGAAGATAGAAAATGAAATCGTCCGTGAAGGATGTTTCGCCGCAGATGTGAGATTTGGCTATTTCAGCAGGAAAGACGGGCTCAGACACAAGTTTGACCTGTGCGAAGACTGCTATGACAAATGGATCCATACGTTTGCCGTTCCGGTGGAAGAAATGCCGGAGACAGAGCTTTTATAGACAGAAAGAACAAAAAGATGCTGCTTAGGCAAGATTGCGAGGAAAGATGTTAGACGTTTGCTTATTGGGAACCGGAGGAATGATGCCACTGCCTTACAGATGGCTGACCTCCCTGATGATGCGCTATAACGGGAAAAGTATTCTGATCGACTGCGGAGAGGGCACCCAGATTGCCATGAGGGAAAAAGGCTGGAGCCCGAACCCCATCGACATTATCTGCTTTACCCATTTTCACGCAGATCATATCAGCGGTCTTCCGGGAATGCTTCTGACCATGGGAAATGCAGAGCGCACGGAACCGCTGCTCCTGATCGGGCCCAGGGGACTTGCCAAAGTGGTGGCTTCCCTGCGGGTGATCGCACCGGAGCTTCCTTTTGAAGTAAAATGCATGGAGATCACGGAGAATGCCCAGACATTTTCTTTTGAAGGATTCCGTCTGGAAGCTTTCAAAGTGAACCACAATGTGCTCTGTTATGGGTACAGTATGGTGATTGACCGTGCGGGTCGATTTGATAAGGACAGAGCTTTGGAGCAGGAAATCCCCATGAAATTCTGGAGCCGTCTGCAAAAGGGGGAGACTCTGGAGGAAAACGGAAGAGTCTTCACTCCGGATATGGTACTGGGAGCGGAACGAAAGGGCCTGAAGGTGACCTACAGTACAGACACCCGTCCTACTGAAAGCATCCGTCAGAATGCCCAGGGAGCGGATCTGCTGATTCTGGAAGGAATGTATGGCGAACCCGACAAGCTGGTCAAAGCCAGAGAACATAAGCACATGACAATGTACGAAGCGGCGAAGATCGCAAAAGAAGTGGGGGCACCGAAACTGTGGCTGACACATTACAGCCCTTCTATGACGAGACCTGAGGAATTCATGGATGATGTCCGGAAGATTTTCCCCGCAGCTTATGCGGCAAAGGACGGCTGGACCATGGAATTGAACTTTGATGAAGGGAAGTAGGAAAATATGAAAAAAAACAACACGTCGATGACGAAAATTACGGTTTTTCTGATCTTCCTCATTGTCCTGGTAGTGGGATATTATTCGTATCTGTCGGGAAAAAGCAGGACAGAACAGCAGGAGGCCATTATGTCAGAGGTGGATACGGCACTCTCCAGAGATCTGACCAATAATTATCCTGCGACACCTAAGGAAGTAATCAGATATTACAATGATCTGATCAAATGCTTCTACAATGAAGACTGTACCACGGAGGAACTTCAGGAACTGGGCAGGAAATCCCTTCAGCTGTTCGATGAGGAACTCCGGGCAAATAACGAAGAAGATACCTATCTGACCCGATTACAGGGAGAGGTTAAGAACTATAAGGACAATAAGAGAAAAATAACAAGTGTTTCTCTTGCGTCCAGCACCAATGTGGACTATTATACAGCAGACGGATATTCTTTTGCCCGGATTGCCTGTGGCTATGGCATGACGGAAAATGGAAAAAAGAGTTCCACCATGCTGGTATATCTGCTTCGCAGGGATGAAAACCGCAAATGGAGGATCTACGGCTGGGAGACGGCGGATCAGTTGAATGATAGTCTGGAACAGCAGGAGAATAATTAAAAGCAAAGTAGGCAGAAAAATGGCAGAGACAGAAAAACAAAAAGATATTTATATTCTGGGAATTGAGAGCTCCTGTGATGAGACAGCGGCTTCTGTGGTGAAAAACGGCAGGGAAGTGCTTTCCAACGTCATTTCCTCACAGATTGCATTACATACCCTGTACGGTGGTGTGGTGCCGGAAATCGCATCCCGCAAACATATCGAGAAGATCAATCAGGTCATTGAGCAGGCGCTTGCCGATGCCCATGTGACGCTGGAAGACATTACCGCCATTGCGGTGACCTATGGTCCCGGATTGGTGGGAGCACTTCTGGTGGGTGTATCTGAGGCAAAAGCAATCAGTTTTGCTACCGGAATTCCCCTGGTTGGAGTACATCATATTGAGGGACACATCAGTGCCAACTTCATTGAGAATAAAGAACTGGAGCCTCCTTTTATCTGTCTGGTGGCGTCCGGCGGCCACTCACATCTGGTGGTGGTCAAGGATTACGGTGAATATGAGATCATCGGACGGACCAGAGATGATGCGGCGGGAGAAGCTTTTGACAAGGTGGCTCGTGCCATCGGACTGGGATATCCCGGCGGTCCCAAGATTGACAAGGTGTCGAAGGAGGGCAATCCGGATGCCATCCACTTCCCCAGAGCAGCAGTGGCGGAGAATGAATATGATTTCAGCTTCAGCGGTCTGAAATCCGCAGTGCTGAACTATCTGAACGGATGCCAGATGAAGGGAGAAGAGATTAATCAGGCGGATGTGGCTGCTTCCTTCCAGAAAGCAGTCGTAGATGTGCTGGTGAGCCATTCCCTCCATGCAGTGAAGGCTTATGGACTGAATAAATTTGCCATTGCCGGCGGCGTGGCTTCGAATTCTTCCCTGCGGGCAGCGTTTGAGGAAGAATGCGGAAAACGTAACATAGCATTTTATCATCCCTCCCCCATTTTCTGTACCGATAATGCGGCGATGATCGGTGTGGCCGGCTATTACGAGTACATTAAGGGTGTCCGCAGCGGTTATGATCTGAATGCGGTGCCGAATTTAAAGCTGGGCGAGCGATAAGAACCGAAAAAAGACTTCAAGGAAAGACAGACACAATATGGTAGACAGAGTAGCACAGGACAGAAATGAGACAGAAGATTACAGCATGAAAAATGAGATGGAAAACGGACAGGAGCCTCAGGAGAATGGGGAAAAGCCCAGATGTACCGCTATTATCCTTGCGGCGGGCAGCGGAAGCCGCATGCAGTCGGCGGTGGCGAAGCAGTTTTTACCGTTAAAAGAAAAGCCACTGATCTGGTATGCCTTGCATGCGGTGGAGGAATCCCGGATCATTGATGACTGCATTCTGGTGACGGCAGAGCAGGATATTCCCTATGTCCGGGAAGAAATCGTGCAAAAATATCATTTTACCAAAGTAAATATTATTACTTCCGGAGGAGCGGAACGGTATCTGTCCGTGGGGAGAGCCTTACAGCTGATTGCTGACGGACGGTTGAAAGTACCCAATGAGCACGGATATGTGTTCATTCACGATGGAGCCAGACCTTTTCTGACAGAGAAGATATTAGAAGATACCTATGCAGCGGCCGTGCAATATCAGGCCTGTGTGGCGGCGGTACAGAGCAAGGATACGGTAAAGATCAGTGACGGAGAAGGCTTTGCCCTGTCCACTCCGGATCGAAGAACCGTCTGGAATATCCAGACACCGCAGGTATTTGAGACCAGCCTGATCCTGCAGGCATACGAGAGACTGAAAAATCGTCTTCCCAGGATGCAGGAACAGGGCATTCAGGTAACGGATGATGCCAGCGTGGTGGAACTGTTTACTGAGACAAGAGTGAAGCTGGTAGAGGCTTCTTATCAGAATATTAAGATCACAACGCCGGAAGATATGAAAACAGCCGAGGCATTTCTGGAGGATTAAATCCTCCGAAGATGTCCCGGCTGTTCCTTTGTGCATTTCTATCAAGAAATTGTTCTATTTTTCCCGCATGGCACTGGGGGTCACTCCGTATACCTTCTTGAAGGCACGCCGGAAAGTATTGGAATTATTATATCCCACAGCAATATACAGCTCATTCAGACTGATATCGGTCTCCTTGATCAGTCTTGCGGCCTCCGTCATGCGGATATTCTCCAGATAAGTGGAGAAGTTGACTCCGGTCTTTTCCTTGAACATATGGGAGAAATAGCTCTCTGAGATCTGGAATTCATCGGAGATCTTGTTAAGCCCTAAGGAAGGGTCCTTGTAATTTTCCTTAATATATTTCTCAATGGTGGCGGATAACGTATTGTCATCCTCCTTATTGCCGAAGAGATTACACAGGGATAAGGCAAGATCTTCGCACAATTTGAAGGTCAGGTGCTCATTGAAACGTTCATCCAGCACCTTTACAGCTTCGGAATCTGCGTCCTGAGGCAGTGCAAATCTTGCTTTTAATAAAGTGTTACGGATATCTGACAGCAGGTATTTTAACAGGTTGACCGGCAGGGTACGTTCCTCGATATTCTCCTGATGGATCAGGTTGAACATCTCCAGTACCTGCGGCGTATTGCCCGTGGAGATGAAGTGGATCAGCTTCGTGGAGATCTCCGGCGGATAATAGAATATGTTGGAATCCTTCTTAATAAATTCATACGGGAAGAAAATATAGTTCTTCGTCGTATAACTTACAGCTTCGGAGGCCTGCTGGTAGCATTCCCATACATTCATCAGGGAATCCGTATTGCGTCCGATACCGGCGAAGAGCCAGATGTCGTAAGTATCCAGCAGATAATCATGAAGTCGTAAAATACAATTGTTGATCTTCAGGATCAGATCCTTTCCCTCTTCTTCGGAACAGTGCAGCAGAACGGAATAGGTCCGGTCCGAAGGGCTGAAGTAGAAGAGCGGTGTACCGAAGAAATTCTCCAGTGCGGACTCGATGATCTTTTCCAGTTCTTCCATGGATTCCACGCCGCCGGGGAGAGTGATTTCTGTATTGTCTCCGAAATTATTATAGTAGACGATGTACAACACATTATAATAAGAAGAATCCGCAATACCCAGATAGTTTTCCATGTAGGTAACTTCATCCTCGGAAGTAGCAGTACCGGATAACAGCTGTCTCACATAGGAGGTACAGATGATCGGACGCTGACTGTCTACCACTTCCTGCAGATTTTTCTGTACTTCCACAGCGGTCTGCAATTCCTGCCCAAGCTCAATGATCGGGCGGACATTGCGGCGGGAGAAATAATAGACCAGACAGCCGCCTGTAAGCAATGCCAGCAGGGCAAAAAAGATGAAAAGCAGCTGGGTGCCACCCAATCCGGCGGCCGCCTTGTAGGGCGGGAAGCTGAAATAGTAAGAATAACTGGTGTTATCCGAAACGTATTTCCCCAAAGTAAAGTTCTGTCCATCGATCCGGACCTCTGCATATCCCTTATTAAAGTCCAGAGAATCCAACATTTCTGCGGAAATGCTGTCCGGAGTATTTATCGTAAGCACGGTGGAGTCATCTTCCGCGGTCACCGCCAGGAAATTATCACCATCCATCTGAACACAGTCGAACAGATCCGCCATCTTATTCTGTTCGAAGATAAAGCAGACCTTCGCATTGGCATCCATATAATAGAGATCGTTCAGGTCGATGATATACATATAGTATTTTTCGCTGTAATTTGGCATGAACTGATCCATGGGAAGAAAGCGGTTCTCGTATTCCGGTTCCGTCATATAGGATCGCCACATTTCTTTTTCGGTAGAAGGATACTTCTGGATCCAGCTATAGAACCGCTTTGCGGATATAAAATAAGTAGGATTCAATACATAGTCTGTCTCCGGAAAATAGACAAAGGACTCTTTTAACGGAAGAAGAGCTTCTGCATATACATTGGTAGCCAGAGAGTTCTGCAATTCATTTCCCATTTCCGTAAAAGGATAATAGGTATTCTCATAATTCATGACTTTCCGGAAAGTGTCGTTCTGCAGAAGCTGTCTGCAATAGACTTCCATGATATTCAGATCGCTTTCAAACAGCTCTGCATTGCTGATCAGGGTTGTCTCGTTCTGCTGATCATAAGAATCACGCGCGTTATTTATCGTAGAACGGTATAAAAAGATGAACAAAACCAGAATGATCAGCAGGAAAATACTGTAAGAGGTTACCATTTTCAGCATTAATGTATTGTTGTGGCTTGTATAATTTGTATCATTAAGGGTGTCTTTTTTATTAAAAATCATTCATGATCACTCCCGTGTCTCAATTTTTTTAGATAATATACCGAATAAACCATGTCTATTGTATCAGTTACTTACAAAGGAAGCAAGATGTAACCCCTTTCAAATTTAAAAATATCAAATGTAAGTGCTTTCAAAGAATGCAGTAAAATCAAGGGTTTGCAGAATCGGTGGTCAAAATTTGCACCCGAACGCAAAAATTGTAACTTGTTTTTCCAGATGGCTGATGATAAGGTGAGGGCAAGTCAAGGGAATGACCCCATGACAAATCATGATTCCAAATTTTTAGGGAGGAACAAAATGAAGAGAAAAGTATTATCCGTACTTTTAGCATCTGCTATGGTAGCTTCCTTAGCAGCATGCGGAAGCAGCAATGATGCTCCTGCAGCATCCACCGACAGCGCAGCAACCAGCAGCGCAGCAGCTTCTACCGAGGCAGCATCTACCGAAGCTTACAATCTGGAGGAGATTAACGTAGTAGTTAATGGTACTCTGACAGCAACCGTTGATAACGGCCAGGCTGAATTCGTTCAGCAGTGGGATGATGCAGTATCCGAAGCAATCGGTCATCCTATTAAGATGAACATTCAGCAGTTAGACCACTCCGGTTATACCGATGCAGTAGGTCGTCTGTTCGCAGGCGGTGACTATCCTGATGTAATGATCATGAGTGCAGATATGTTCAAGCAGTATGCACCTACCGGTCTGCTGTGGGATATGTCCGAAGCATATGCAAACGCTAAATTCCAGTCTCACCTGATCCTGCCTGAGATCAACGAGAACCTGAAGGATGAGGAAGGTCATCTGTATGGCTTCGCTCCTACCTATGGTAATGGATGTGTTACTTACGTTAAGCAGGCATGGTTAGATGCAGTTGGCCTGAAGGCTGAAGACATCAAGACTTATGATGATTACTACAACATGCTGTTAAAGTTCCACAACGAAGATCCCGATGGCGACGGCGTAACCGGTGATACCTATGGTGTTATCGCAGCTGGTTTCATTGGTAACGAGGCTCCTTATGTAAACTATCTGCCTGAGTTCTGGCAGGATGCTTATCCCGCAATCCTGCAGGATGAGAATGGTACCTGGTACGATGGATTCCAGACCGATGCTACCAAGGCAGCTCTGTTAAGATTACAGCAGGCTTACAAGGATGGCGCTATCGACCCTGAGACCCTGACCGCTTCCACCAAGATCGCTCGTGAGAAATGGTTCTCTAACGATCAGACCGGTTCTTCAGGTGTATTCACTTACTGGGCAGGTTCCTGGTATCAGACTCTGACCGACAACCTGATCAAGAACAACGTAGATGAGAAGCTGGTTGAGCTGGCTCCTATCGCTGAGGTTGGCGCTTACCTGAACAGAGAAGCTCCTGTATGGGTTATCATTGATGACGGTGACGGAGACAATTCCCGTGAGCAGGCTATCTTCGATGCATTCATCGAGACCATGATGGATGGTGACAAGGTGCAGACACTGTGGACCTACGGTGCAGAGGATGTTCACTGGTCTACCAAGGCTGAAAGCTTCACCATCAATGCAGGTACTGAAAAAGAGAAGTCTTACGAGTACGAAGATGGTCAGTTCCACTTAAAGCAGTCTCCTAACGATCCTAACTCCGTATGGAAGAAGAACGCTATGGATCCCGCTCTGGTTATCTGCTCTCTGGACAACGGCTTTAACGATATCTCCAGCCTGGCTGCAGAAGGCAACAAGTTCTTCACCGAGAACTGCAAGGATGCTCCTCAGTCTCCTACCTCTGAGACCTACACCAACGAGTCCGGTACCATCTATGATGCTAAGCTGGCAGCTATCACTTCTGTAGTAGTTGATGGCGGCGATGTAGATGCAGCTATGCAGACCTACGTTGACACTGTTGGCAGTATCATTGATCAGTGCTTAGCTGAACTGAATCAGTAATTGAGACCGTAATAGAGTAGCGGAAGCTGCAAAATATGATATAATTATCCTGTCCCATCGGGATACAAAGCCCATGGGACAGGATATTTTAGAGAGAAAAGAATGTGTGAGATGAAGTTGAAAGGAAGAGGGATGGTATGAGCAAGAAAAATAAAATCACCACATCCACCGGCGTAGAAGTACGTCACAAGCCTTTGGGTCTCCGGATCTGGAATAACAGAGGCTATTATGTAATGTTCCTGCCTGTATTTATATTTATTTTGATCATGTATTACTGGCCCATGCTTGGTATTCGTTATGCATTCTACGATTACAAGCCCGTAGGTGCTCCTACTTTTGTGGGACTCAAGCACTTTTACAGTATGTTTAAGACCGATGCGTTCTGGAGTGCATTCAGGAACACATTGGAACTGAGTATCATGAAGTTATTGATCACGACCTTCACTGCGGTTATCGTATCAATCTTCTTAAATGAAATGGGAAATCTCTTTGCAAAGAAAACTTTGCAGACTATTATATATCTGCCCCACTTTATGTCATGGGCAGTAGTTGCATCTATCTTCAGCCTGTTCCTGTCTCCTTCCTCTACCGGTCTGGTAAACGGATTGCTGCGTGACTGGGGCATCCTGGCACCGGATGCCAAGGGAATTTATTTCCTGGCAAGCACTGCATGGTGGAGACCGATCTTCTACATTATCAATATCTGGAAAGAGACCGGTTGGGGAACCATTATCTTCCTGGCTACTCTGGCAGGTATCAACCCGGAGCTGTATGAAGCAGCTGATATCGACGGTGCAACCCGTATGCAGAAGATGCGTTTCGTAACGCTGCCTGCACTGTCCAATACTATTATCACTGTATTGATCCTGAACCTTGCTAAGGTTATGAATATGTTCGAGTCCGTATTCGTATTGTACAACAATGCGGTATACAGCGTATCTGATGTTATTTCTACTTATATTTATCGTCAGACATTCGCAATCGCTCTGCCGAACTATGGTTACTCTACAGCAGTTGGTCTCTTCAAGTCCCTGGTTGGCTGTGTACTGGTACTGATATGTAACTGGGCTAGTAAGAAGACCCGTGGCCGTGGCATTGTATAGGAGGTGTTAAACGTGGCAAAGACAGCTTATCGTAAACCTAAGAAAAAGGTTCATGTATTCGATATTGTAAACTACATCGTATTTATTCTCATCGGCCTCCTGGTTCTGGTACCTATCTGGAAGGTAGTAGTAGACTCCTTCAATGCTGTGGGTGTATACCAGTTCAGACTGTGGCCGGAGGATTTTACCTTAGATGGCTATAAGACCATCATTCATACCCAGAGACTTTACAGACCGTTCATCAACTCCGTGATCACAACCGTGCTCGGTACGTTCCTTGGTCTGCTCCTGTCCACCCTGGGTGGCTATGTACTGATCCAGTTTGATATGCCCGGACGTAACTTCTTCGCATATTTCCTTCTGTTTACCATGATCTTCTCCGGTGGTATGATCCCCGAGTATCTGGTAATGAAGCAGTTACACCTGGTTAACAGTATGTGGATCCTGGTAGTGAAGCACGGTATGAACGTGTACAACCTGGTACTGATGCGTAACTTCTTCGAAGGAATACCTGCCAGCCTGTTCGAGGCGGCCGAGATCGATGGATGCTCCCCTATGGGAATCTTCTTCAAGATCGTGCTTCCTCTGTCCAAAGCAGCTCTGGCTTCCATCGGCCTGATGTTCGCAGTTACCGTATGGAATGACTATTCTACCGTTAAGATCTATATTACCAATCCTGATCAGGTTAACTTCCAGTATCAGTTACGTAATATGATCATGGATGGTGATACCCCTACCACGCAGTATTCAGTATCACAGAACACTCTGTTCTATGCAGCGATCGTATGTGCAATCCTTCCTTTCATGGCATTGTATCCTTTCCTGCAGAAGTATTTCGTAAAGGGTGTTAATATCGGTGCGGTTAAGGAGTGATTTTCTTCTCACACGTATTTAGACTTAGACAAGGGAAACTTCGGTTTCCCTTGTGCTGTATCTGTGAGTAAATTCCACAAGAAAAGATGCGCAGGGGAAGCGCAGAAATGAGGCAGAAATGAATAAAATTTTTTGGGCTGCTGATTCCACAGTCCAGACCAATGATTTCACAACATATCCACAGACGGGCATTGGCCAGGTATTTCCTTTATTTGTTAAAAATGAGTATCAGATAGTAAACCATGCCAAAAACGGCAGAAGCACCAAAAGCTTTATGGACGAGGGGAGACTGAAAGCCATAGAGGAGAAAATTGGTGCAGGAGATTTCCTGTTTATCCAGTTTGGACACAATGACGAGAAAAAAGAGGATCCCACCAGATATACAGAGCCTTTTTCCACTTACATGGAGAACCTGGAGACTTTTATCCGGGTAGCCAGAGATCACAGTGCGTATCCGGTGCTGATCACCCCGTTGGAGCGCAGATGCTTCATGGATGAAAAACATTTGGGAATCGGTGCGCATTCCGACTATGTGGCAGCCATGAAACAGACCGCAGAGAAAAACAATGTGCCGCTGGTAGACCTCTACAGCATGAGCCGCATGGAACTGAAAAGAGCCGGCGAGAAAAACAGCAGAAGATGGTACATGTTCTTCCCGGAGGGCGAGTACAAAAATCATCCGGAGAAATCCGAGGATAATACCCACCTTCGTTATGACGGTGCTGTGAATTTCGCTTCTCTGATTGCTAAAGGGTTGAAAGAGATCGGTGGAATCTATGCAGAGATGCTGCTGGATGATCTGAAACTGTAATCCGGCAGATAATTAAGAAAAAATACAGAAGTCCGTTTCACAGACAAATTTTGTCAGTGAAACGGGCTTTTTTGTATCTTGATACAAGAACCCCATTTTTTTATAATGTTGCTATCATTATGACAGACAGAGGGAGAAGAGCATGAACCCATTTCAGTTAAGTAGAAACACTACCTTACTTTCGGATGCCGTAACAGAAAAAGCCGTAGAATTTGCCTGTGAGCGGTTTCGGAGAGACATGGAAAAGACTTTGACTGACATAGTCAAGAATAGAAACAGGATCATTTTGTGCAAAAAAGATCTGAAACCGGAACAATATGAGCTGGAAGTGACAGAACAGGAGATTACGATCTACGGAGCGGATGCCCGTTCCTTTATCTATGCATTAAATTACCTTAGTGAAACCTACCTTGGAGTGCTGCCTTTCTGGTTCTGGAATGATCAGAAGATGGAAGTGAAATCTTATGTAGAGATTCCTTGCGGTACATACCATTCAGAGGCGGACAGGATCCGGTACCGCGGCTGGTTCATTAATGATGAAGTACTGATCAGCCATTGGACAGCCGGCGTATCAAAAGACTATCCATGGGAAATGGTGTTTGAAGCACTGCTTCGCTGCGGCGGTAATCTGGTGATTCCCGGAACAGATAAAAATTCCAGAATCTATGCGCCTATTGCGTCGGATATGGGGCTGATGATCACACATCACCATGCGGAGCCGCTGGGAGCGGAAATGTTCCTGCGGGCTTACCCGGATCTGGAACCTTCGTATTTGAAACATAAAGATTTGTTTGAAGGATTATGGAAAGACGCCATCGGACGGCAAAAGGATGAGGAAGTCATCTGGAATATCGGGTTTCGGGGACAAGGAGATGTTCCTTTCTGGGAAAATGATCCTGCTTTTGACACACCTGAAAAACGGGGAGAGCTAATCAGCAATATTATGAAGAAGCAATATGCCATGGTCAGAGAGCAGATTCCGGATGCAGTGTTCTGTACGAATCTGTACGGAGAGATTCTGGAATTGTATCGTGAGGGCTGCCTGCAGATCCCGGAGGATGTGATCCTGATCTGGGCGGACAACGGTTACGGCAAGATGGTATCCAGACGTCAAGGCAATCATAACCCCAGAGTGTCAGCGCTGCCGGAGGAAGGAGATAAGGGACGGCATGGCATCTATTATCATGTATCCTTCTATGATTTACAGGCGGCCAACCATATTACCATGCTGCCTAATTCCATGGAGTTCGTGGAAAAAGAGCTTACGGATGCTATGAGGCATGGAATTACGGACCTGTGGCTTGTCAATGCATCCAATATCAAGCCGCATGTATATCCTCTTTCTTTTATTGCCAATCTGTGGAAACAGGATGCTCTGTCGGCAGAAGAGCATAGAAAGCGTTATGTCACCGAATACTATGGGGCGGAGAATGATACTGCGCAGCTTTCCATTATGGAAGACTGCATTCGCGATTATCCGAGGGCTATGTTACCCTTTGGAGAGAAAGAGGATGAGCATGCCGGAGAACAATTCTATAATTATGTTGTGAGGGATTTTATCTATAGCTGGATGAAGAACGGAACTGCAGAACCGGTGGAAGAACTGTTCTGGTGTATTCATAAGGATACCTTTGCTGCACAGATGGAATGGTTTACAGGAAAATGTCTGCAGACGGGAAAACAGCTTGAGGGTTTGTATGAGCGCGGCCTTACCGTTGGAGAAAATGAATTATGGAAAGATTCCGTATTGCTGCAGGTGAAAATCCACAGGAATTGTCTACAGGGAGCTATCTTATTTACAGAAGCATTTGCAACATATGAACGGAAGGAATATAAGAAGGCCTTCTTCCTGTTGGGTAATGCTGCAGAAGCATTTGAAGCGGCGGACAGCGCCATGAGGGACCGGGAACACGGAAAATGGAAAGACTTTTATGCCAATGATTGCCTGACGGATGTGAAGGAGACAGCTTACTGCCTGAAACGCCTGATGGGCTATATGAGAAATCTGGGAGACGGGCCGGATTTTTACAAGTGGCAGAGAGAAGTGACCTACTCTGAGAATGACTGCAAAGTGGTTCTGATCACTAATATGGAAAATCATATGACGGACTGGGAGTTGTATCTTGCAGGGAAAAGCAGACAGTGGTAAAAAGCAAATAGTAGGAATATTTGTAACAATTACATGATAACAGACACAATTCATAGAAAAAACTGTATTCAGCAAAAAGAGGAAAAGCCCAAAAACGTGATAAAATGGGCTTTTTCTCATCTTAAAAAAATAAAATAAAAATTGTGTAAAAATGTGTTGACAATAGCAGACCTTTTTGTTAGAATAGCTTTTGTCGTCAGGTGAGCAACACAGATGACAAAGACTTAAGACACACATTCGGAGAGATATCGAAGTGGTCATAACGAGGCGGTCTTGAAAACCGTTTGTCCGAAAGGGCGCGTGGGTTCGAATCCCACTCTCTCCGCTAGGCATTCGTGCCGCCGATAATTATATAGATTAATTAGAATCAACTATCTGGAGAAGTACCCAAGAGGTTGAAGGGACACCCCTGGAAAGGGTGCAGGTCGTTAATAGCGGCGCGAGGGTTCAAATCCCTCCTTCTCCGTCAGCTGTTGTAAGATGTCAAAAAATACTTGAAAAAAGTTGTTGACAAACAGAAACGGTTATGATAAACTATCAAAGCTGTCGCTGAAAACAACAGCAAAGCAACACAGCTCTTGCGGAGCAAGAGGTTTTGATCTTTGACAAATAAACAGTAATGCAACCCTGAAAATTCCAAGATTTTCAGAGAAATTCAAGAACAAGCAAGTTGATCGAAAGATTGACAAGCTACCCGAATTAACAGTAAACAATGCCAGATAAAACTGGCAGGACACAAACACCATATTTAACAATGTTTAATGCTTAAACATGAGAGTTTGATCCTGGCTCAGGATGAACGCTGGCGGCGTGCCTAACACATGCAAGTCGAACGGACTTTTCATGAAGCCTAGCGATTGAAAAGTTAGTGGCGGACGGGTGAGTAACGCGTGGGTAACCTGCCTTGTACTGGGGGACAACAGTTGGAAACGACTGCTAATACCGCATAAGCGCACAGCTTCGCATGAAGCGGTGTGAAAAACTCCGGTGGTACAAGATGGACCCGCGTCTGATTAGCTGGTTGGTG
>NZ_JAOQJO010000023.1:0-68166 GCF_025567015.1 Waltera acetigignens
TAGAAGCAATCTCTATGAAAAAATGAAAATGTGAGAAAAAGCGAGTTAACAAGAGAAAAACAAAGATTATTATGGGAGGACGTTTTATGTCAATGGAAATAAGCAGTAATTATAAGGATTACAAAAATGAGTATTTAGATAGGGTACAGACAGGGCAGGATAAAGTAAAAGAAGCTTCACAAGATCAAAGGGGGGAGGATAAAAACGAAGGTATTCCCGTTCCAAAGGACGAGTATATTAGTAGCGAAAAATCTGGTAGCAAGCCAAGTGGTCTGTATCGTTTAGGGCAAGATGAAAATGGTAATCCAAAAGTAATGTATGATGATCCTAAGAGAGTCGCAAAGGCGAAAGATGTTCAACCAAAGGAGGAGCCAGCGAAAAAGGCAGAGAAATGTACGACAAATACAGATAATGTTGACAGAGAGATTGAGAAACTCAAGGAGGAAAAGGAACAGCTTGAACAGCAGATAAAGGCTGCGGCGGGGGACAAAGAAAAGGTTAAGGTATTGGAGAAAAAGCTGGCTCAGATTGAGGGGGAGTTAAGCCAGAAAGATAATGATACATACAGGAGAAAGAATGCAGTAATTTCTTAAACAAATTATGAATATGAGTGGGTGAATAAGAGGGAAAGGCTTTATTCACTCCTTTTGCAAAAGGAAAGAAGTTCAGATTAAGAGTAATTGCAGAAAAGGATTTCGATTCTATATCTCAAGGAGGACAGAGAGATGATGAATGGAAGGCATTCAGAATACAGGGAACATTGGATTTTTCCTTAATCGGAATCCTTTTAAAAATATCTTGCCTGATGGCAGAAAATAATATAGGCATTTTTGCTATATCTACGTTTAATACGGATTATGTTTTAATAAAATCAAAAAATTTTTCAAAAGCAATAGAGCTGTTGTCAAAAACAGGGTATAGAGTTGCAGAATAACAAATTGTTAAGAGGATAGCAGTTTGGAACAACCGGAAAAATAATTTCCTTTATAGCATATAGGAAAAATAAATAAGAAAGATCAAATAGCAAGTACCACATTGTTTGGTTGGATATAGGAATTATTCTTTTGTATTGACCAGAGCTTTAGCAGTAGATAAATGTAATAAGGCAGGTGATGTGTATGGGAAAATGTTAGTTCTGACATTTGAGGATAATGAGGATGCTATGATGAACCGCATACTATCGTTTATAAATACCAGAGATGAAATTACTCAGATGTCAGATTTGAATAATCATCTGTTGAATTTCAAAGGTATTCTGATTGACGAGGTTCAACGGGTGATAATTCGGGAGAATCAGGAGATAGATCTTACCTATACCGAGTTTGAAATCTTGAAGCTTCTTGCAAAGCATCCGGGAATAGTGTTCAGCAAGGAACAGATTTATGACATTGTGTGGAAGGAATCCTATTCCGGTGATTACAACATCGTCATGAGCCATATCCGGAATATCCGGGAGAAGATAGAGGATAACCCAAGTAAGCCAATCTATATACAGACGGTATGGGGCGTCGGCTATCGTTTCAATAAAAATTTGATAGCATAGAAACAGGCAATTAAGAAACAAAATCTTGGTTGTCTTTTTTATTTGTAAAAAACATTTACAGCGACAGGTGCAGAAAGGAGACAGGAGTACATTGCAGAAATCAAAACGAATCAGGGCAGTAATAATAAAGATATAAGTGAATATCGTAATTGTGCAAGGGCAGTCAATAATGGCTGCCTTTTGTCATGCAAAAAATAAGCAGATGGAGGAAATACAATGGCAGATGCTAAAACAGAAAAACAGAAAGTACAGGAAATAACGGAGAAGCTGGAGCAGGGTATCAAGGAGCTTTTTGAAAGCGAGAAGTACAAGACATATCTGAATACCATGTCAAAATTCCACAATTACAGCTTTAACAATACCATGTTAATCGCAATGCAAAAGCCTGACGCTACGTTAGTGGCCGGATTTAAGGCTTGGCAGAAGAATTTTGACAGGCACGTTAAGAAAGGGGAAAAGGGTATCCGTATCCTTGCTCCGGCACCGTACAAGATTAAGGAAGAACAGGAGAAACTTGATCCGGTAACGGGAGAGATTATGCTTGATAAGAACGGAATGCCCATTACGGAGGAAGTGGAGATTAAGATACCCGCCTTTCGTGTGGTTCCGGTCTTTGATGTGTCACAGACGGACGGAAAAGAGCTGCCGGATATAGGGGTAAATGAGCTTTCGGGAAGCGTGGAGGACTATGAGGATTTTATGCAGGCACTTACGGAGGTTTCCCCGGTTCCCATTACCTATGAAGATATAGAAGGGGAGGCAAAGGGATATTTCCACACCACAGACCACCGGATTGCCATACAGGAGGGCATGAGCCAGAGCCAGACCGTAAAGACCGCTATCCATGAGGTGGCACACGCAAAGCTCCATGACCGGGAACAGAATCAGGATATAGATGCGGTCTTAGACAAAGACCGCAACACAAAGGAAGTGGAAGCAGAGAGCGTTGCCTATACGGTGTGCCAGCACTTCGGCATTGATACCTCGGACTATTCCTTTGGGTATATCGCCGGATGGAGCAGTGACCGGGATATGAAAGAATTGAAATCTGCCCTTGATACCATACGAAAGACCGCTTCGGAGCTGATCACAGGCATTGAGGACAGGTTAGCAGAGTTACAGAAGGACAGGGCAGTGGAGCAGGAGCAGAATAAGGAGAGTATACTTCTGATACAGAATGATGATCTGACAAAATACAGTCTTGTGAGTGTTATGGGCATGGACAGACAGGAACTTATGGACGTTCTTTCAGCCATGAGTGAGGACGATAAGCTGAGTATTCAAGCATATCTGGAGAGTAAAGGGGCATGGACTACCGAGATTGCCAACGAAAATACAAAAGAATTTGGAGAATACCACCTTGATGTCCGCTACAATACTGACACAGAGGAGCTTGTGGATATGAAAGAACGAAAGGCAATCTATGATAAGTCTATGGAGCCGATTGCCGCCGGAGATGTAGTGGTAAAATTCTCCGGTTCGATGGGAAGCGAATGGGAGATTTCCAAAATCACAAATATGTCCCCGGACGAAGTTAAAAAGCTGCTTTATGATATGGCTGTGCTTAATGAGAGTGAGTGGGACGGAGATTATAATGCGTATCTGAAAGAACATGGGGCAGAAATGACTTTGATTAGTTCCAGTGCCGGACTGAATGAACACGCACCGCAGTTTTTTGATTTTGCATACGATGCAGATACAGGCGTGAGTGCATCAACGGAATTGTCTGCCATACAGCAGGCAGAGAACCTTATCAACCGCATGGAGCATGGGGCAACGGTCTTTACGGATGATGAGAGAAATCTGATTGTGAATTACAATTACAAGCTCGATGACATGGAAAAGACAAGAGAATTGGCGGAGAAACTTGCATACATGATAGAAAATCAGCCTGTCAATGAAGCGCTTACTGTCATAGATGCACAGGCGGAGATTGATGCCCTTCCGGATGGCATGATAGGTCTTTCCGAGATGCACGAGTATGGTTATTCCTGGAATGAAATGCTACCTTTGACAAAGGATAAGGCAACAGAACTTTTTGGGGAAGATGTGGCTGTGTATCAGCTCCATGAGGACGGTTCCGAAACGCTCATTGAAGATTCGGAAGAATTAAAGGAGCATGAGGGCATTTTCGGTGTGGAAAAGGACGATTGGAGCGCCTATCTGGAACACAAGAGTATGAAACAGGAGTTAGAGGAAAGCCCTGCAAACAGGGTAGAACAGCTTTTATTTGGCAGTGAGGACAGATTTGGCATATATCAGCTCAAAGATACAGAGGAAGCAAGAGACATTCACTTTATGGGAATGGACTATCTTGAAAGCAAGGGCGTTGTGGTCAAAAAGGAGAATTATGATCTGCTTTATACCGCACCGTTAGAGGAAGGCACAAGCCTTGAAGATATTTACACCCGCTTTAATATAGATCGCCCCGCAGATTTTAGGGGACATTCCCTTTCTGTCAGCGATGTGGTGGTGCTTCATCAGAACGGAGAGAACACAAGCCATTATGTGGATTCCTTTGGTTACAGGGAAGTACCGGAGTTTACAAAGGAGCTTATGGCAGAGCATACAAAAGAACAGACTTCGGTCATTGATGAAACGACAGAGATACTTTCGGAGATAGCACAGGAACACGCAAACGATGAACCGGACAGGGAAAATGAAGTGTTCCTCGTCAATTACAACGAATGGCGAGAGGTCGGTACGCTCGACTTTGAACAGAATTACTTTGCCATTGACGATCCGTATGCGGACGGGGATTTCAGGCTTTTGCATTTGCAGAACCAGATCAAGGACATCACGCCTGCAGGAGTGCATTACGATACTTATGAGGAAGCTGCTGCGGCACTCTATGAATCAGAGCGGGAAATGGCGAATATGCCTTTGAACAAGGAAAATAACATCGGTTCCTATATGTTAAACGGAAGGGCACAGCTTGAGCGCATCATGGAAGCAAGACAGCTTCAGAAGCACATGGACATTGAAAATGACAAGGTATCCTACTATGTCATTGCCGATTTAAGCACATGGGCAGAGAACAGTCCGGAAAGGAGCAAGCTGGAGCGTTTTGACAGTATTTCTGAAGCAATGGAAGCATTTCAGACTTATCGTGGCAAGGATGCGCAGTACAGTGATGACAAGGCAAGGACAACCTTTGGTGTCAGTGTGCATGGCATTGAGTTTGATGTAATCCATGTAAGGAATAACGAAAACGTCCTGTCCCTTGATTTTACCCACAGCAGTGAAGCAAAGGAAAGTAAGCACTTCATGGACGATTTGCAGACGTTGAGTGACAGTATCGGTATCGAAAAAGTAAGAGTCCACCGGGATATGTCACCGGAGGAAGTGAAAGACTTTGTGAAGCAGCGTTTTGAACATCAATTAAAACAAGGCGGTCTTGATGATATTTCCCTTTATATGAGCCGGTTCAATACGCTCTATGAACAGGGAAAGATGGAGAAGTTAATGCCTACTGCCAATCAGAAGCACATCGAGGAAGATGTACCGATTACGGAGTGGGACAATCCGTATTTTGAGGTGAAAGAGCCGGAGCAGATGGCATTTTCCATAAAAGATAAATTTGTCAGTATACAGACCTGTACGGAGGGATATGATTATTCCGTTTTTGATACGGATTACAGGCTGATTGACGGTGGTGTGTATGATAATCCTGATATTTCCATTCATGCGGCGTTAAAGGACATTCTGGAGGACTTTGGACTGTCAAAACAGGATAAGCGTATTCCGGTGGACTATGAGGAACTTATGGAGAAAACAGAAGCGGTGGAGCGTGAACAGTTAAATGAGCGTATCCGGGAGGAAGTGCCGGAAGCAGACAATGTTGTTGCTGATTTCAAGGCAAAGACAGAGAAATTATTTAATGGGATCAACGGACAGACACAGGATGATATAGAGCAGACGGTATGGGCATATCTGCAATCAAAGCTCGACGAGTATGAGATAGATGTTGAGCTTTTGGATGTGGTGGTGTCCGGAAGCAGATGCAGAGGTCTGGAGAAAGCAGGCTCCGATCTGGATGTGGTTGTGGAGTATAAGGGCAGGGAGCATGAGGATGATCTATTCAATGCCTTTAACGAGGACGGTCTTATGATCGGCGGCATAAAGGTTGACATCAATCCTATCACAGAGGGCAAGACCGGAACACTTGCAACTTATCTTCCGAGAGTGGAAAGCTATCTTGCAGAGAAACAGGCAATGCAGAAAGCGTCTGCGGTGGAAGCCACACCGGAGAAAACCGTTACCTTAACGGTTGCAGAGTGTGGCGAATTTCACAGTCTGGGAGAGTTCCATGAGAATATCGCAAGCGTGGAGGAAGCAATCGCTGTGTGGAAAAGCATACCGCCGGAGCGAATGAATGGGATTCCGAGCATCGGCATCAACATACATACCGAGGGAACCGAGCATTATGAGGACGTGGAAATGGATATTCTCTCCGGCAAGGTCATTGATCTGGAGGTCTTGGATTATGTACCGGACATAACAGACGATCCGAAAGCAATCGAGATTATAGCGGAGCTGATTGACAAGTTACCGGACATTGAGGTGCGTGGTTCACTGGAGAAGTGGCAGGCGGCTATCCTTGCTACGGAGATAGACCAGTTTTCTTATGATTATGACACTTATCAGTATCAGGATACGGTTGAGGACAGAGAAGCACAGGTTGCCAACATCACTGAGGACATCAGAAACGGAAATACTGGGTATCTGAATGACTTTCTCAATGCGGTCATTTCTGAAGGCGTCAGAGAGGGCATTACGGACATTTTCGGACAGGGTGTGGAGATTGATGACAGCGAAGCGGTTCAGACTGCGAGAAGGGCAAAGGAGCTGCTTGACAAGCTGGCAGAATACAAGCCGCTTGCAAAGGTGGAGGAGCTTACCGAACAGAATTACAACATGATTGATAATGTATTAAACAACGGAGCCGAGAAAAAGGAACAGGAGCAGACCAAAGGCAGAATTTCCATAAAGGAGAAGTTGGCAGAGAAAAAGGCAGTCATAGAGCAGAGGGATAAGGCGGAACGTACTTCACCGGAAAAGGAAACCGAGAAAAAATCACAGAGGGAGATGTAAGAAGATGAGTAAATTCACAGTAGAAGAAATCAATTTCATGTGTGTGCTTGAGACACAGGACAGGACGGATATGATTGGACAGATTAGACAGGTAATGCCGCACATAAAGGATAGCGATATGGAGGAGCTTGGAGAGCAGGTGTTAGGTAAGCTCCAGAACATGACAGATGAGGAATTTGCAGAAATTTCTCTGGAAGCGGCAGAATGAATGTGAGTCGGTACTAGCAAAATTCGACACCACATGATATAATGTTTTTCAGTCAGATTAGAGCAGTAGGGATAGTCTTGCGGTTGTCCTTTCTGGAAACAGAAAGGAGGTCGGTATGAATACTTTAGAAGTGCTTACACTTTTACTGGTTGTATTTGCAGCCTTGACATACATAGACAATAAACATAACCGCAAATAAACGGAAAGGCTATCCTCTACGCCAATAGGGGATAGCCTGTAATCCGTTAATAAACTTAACGCTTTATAAGTTTCCGATTGTGCAACCGTTGGACACTCCAATATCCTTCGGTTTTCTAATCTGATTATAAACCAGCCTTGCAGATTTTGCAAGAGGTTTAGGATAGGGGTGCCAGCGCACCTCTATTTTTTGCCCATTTACAGGTTCGGAGTATCTTTTTTCTCCTGTTGATCCTGTGCAGGATCGGGCTGTGTCCGTCCGAGATACTGATTGAGATTTTCCTGTTTCCGTTTCAGCTCACGCACTTCCTTTTCGCAATCCTTATAGGTGGAAGTCAGCTCACTTTTCTGCTTCATCAGTTCCTGATACTCTGCTTTCAGTTTATCGACATTCAAGCCCTTTAAGTTTATGCCCGCCTGTTCCAGCATACGTCTGGCGCCGCCATAAAGTATAATCTGGCTTTCGTATCTGCGGAAATATGTGTCAGGATTCTTGGCTTTTTTGTAGCCGATATGATAGGAGCGGTTGTCTTTGTACTGATGTGCGTATTTGATGATTTCCGCAAGGTCTTTGATGCGGTGTTCCAGTTCCACCACGCTCTGCTTTGCAGACTTTCCGGCTTCGGTTTTCACCGCAATTTTGTGTTCCAGTTCTGCAAGGGAGCCGACTTCATTATAGCTCTGTGCGGCAATCTTTAAATTCTCGATGGCAGCCCACCTTTGCAGTCCCGGACTGTTCTGAAATTTCTCGTCCGAGGTGTCAATGAGCCTGCGGGCAGAGTAGTCCCTTTTGGGGATCACTGCCTTTCGCTCCCGTTTCCTTTCGATGCGTTCCCTGATACGTTCCTTTGTGTATTCTTTACCCAAAGACTTTGCACTGCCACGCACAAAACGCTCTTTATCCAGAGGGCGGAATGAGATGTATTTGGCAGCTCCTTCTTCAAAAGTTTCCCCCTTGATTTCATACCCTTTGGCTCTCATCAGAAGCAGAAATTCTTCGTAAGTGGAAGCCGACTTGATGCAGAAATTGATGTCCTTTCTGATCTGCGTTTTCCATGCAGAACCGTTCTTGTTAGACTGCCATTCTTTGTATTTTTTGCCACGCTGCGCACCCGGAATGATGACGGAAAGATTGTGTTCCTTGCACAGTTCATCACTCAGTTTACGGATGTGGTAATAGGACTGTTTGCAGTCGTGATATTTGTTGTGTTCGATGTTGTCAGCGGCACAAAAAATGATGTGATTATGAACGTGTTCTTTGTCAATATGGGTGGTAACAACATACGAATATTTTCCCTCTAAAAGTTTATCTGCAAGCTCCTTTCCAATGCGGTGCGCTTCTTCAAAACCGACCTCTCCCGGAGCAAAAGCCTGTATCAGATGATAGGCTTTGTTGGGACTGTTTTCCCGGCAGTGGTCGAGGGTATATTTGAAGTCATAAGCTGCGGTTTCCGGAGAACAGGCATAAGAGGAAACGAACATTTTTTCATCGGTCTTTTCGGGGTTGCAGATGTAGTCTATCGCTTTATCAACGGTTGCTTTGATAGCATGGATTTTTGTGTACGCCATACTTTATTCATCAACTCCTTTACTTCGTTTATATCCTCTTGATAAATGTTTCCGGTGCTGTTTACCCTCTTTGCGATCTGGTTTAAATTGGAGCTGATACGTCCCAACTCCGTATTATAATTTCGCAGATAACTGTAATCGACATCATACACATATCCATATAAAATCAGTTTGCGTAAAAAGGCTGACATGCTTTTCATGCCGGATGCTTTGAACTTGGTATTGAGAATGTATTGCTCATCATCACTGAGATAAAATTGCACCGGATTAGTGCGGTTTCGGTTTGCCATTGTGCCACGTCCTTTCTAAATTTGGGTACAAAAAAACTGCTGTAAAATGTTCGATTTTTACAACAGTCTGTTTCATGTTTTATTCAATTTTGGGTGTAATTACCCATAGCAAATTGTAGCAAAAACGGCAGGAAAGGTCAATGCATTTCGACGGTAAAATGAAGAGTAATCGAAGAAAAATCGAGAGAGGGTTAGGGATACTTCCCTATGGAAATTCAACTACACAGACGATAGGAAAGTGTGGGGGATTTCGCCTGTGTCATGACACAGGCAGTGCTTGCTATGTGTGTTTTCGACACTCCAAAAGGGTGTGTCGGTGTTCCGATTGCTTAGGCAATCTGATTGGAACACATATCTTGGGCTGATAGAATTACTTTAGCTATTTTTTGTCCACTTGCGCTATTAAACTGTCCATTTGCGCTATCGGCTTCAGAAATTTTTATATAATTTCCGATATAATAATCGAAAAGAAAAAAGAGGTGGAACATGATAAGAATTGCAATATGTGATGATGAAAAGAACATACGAACCTATCTTTCATCACTTGTCAGGAAACAGAACATAGAATGTGAAATCACAGAGTATGCTTCCACTGATGAATACCTGTCAGATCAAAAGGAGCATGATTTGCTGTTTCTGGATATTGAAATGAAAAGCGTTGCGTCCGGTATGGACGGTATGAGCATGGCAAAACAGATCAGGGCAACGGAGCTTACAAAGCAGCCAATTATTATATTTGTTACAGGCTATGAAAAATATGTCTATGATGCTTTTGATGTAGGAGCATTTCAATACCTGTTAAAGCCTATTGATGAACAGAGATTTGCCCAAGTTTTCCGGCGGGCAGCCGAACAGATTATATCAGAAGCGGAGCAGCAGAAGAAAACGCTGGTTATCCAATATGCCAATACGAGCAAGGCTATACCGTTAGATCATATTTACTATCTGGAAAGCCAGAGCCACAAAGTTGTAATTCATATGAATGAGGAAGAACTGGAATATTATGCAAAGCTCGGAGATTTGGAAGAAGAATTGCAGGGACAGTTTTTCCGTATTCATAAGGGATATTTAGTCAATCTTGCCTGCATAGATGAGTACAACAAGACAGAAGTAACGCTTGTCAATGGAGATAAGCTGCTGATTTCAAAATATAAATATCCGGACTTTGTAAAAGCATATCTCCGGTATATGCAGTAGGAGGA
Organism: Waltera acetigignens; assembly: GCF_025567015.1. Classification (NCBI taxonomy): domain Bacteria; kingdom Bacillati; phylum Bacillota; class Clostridia; order Lachnospirales; family Lachnospiraceae; genus Waltera; species Waltera acetigignens. Next base: position 10,105 of record NZ_JAOQJO010000023.1, read on the forward strand.
CAGCGGATGAGTGAAACAGAGTTTGTGTTGTTCCAAAATATAATAGGCGGAATTGAAACTTTTTTATATGCAGTCTGTCTGACAGCTTTTTTCTATCCATTTATGACAGAAAAGAAAGAACGACAGGGAAGTAAATTAAAAAAGATACTAATAGTTTTTGGAAGTTATATAGCCATATCCCTTATTGGAAACTTTGTTCCTGCTTATGGGTGGTTAGGTTTGATGATTGTAATAATTTTATTGACGGCATCTTCTGGCTATTTAGGCATGAATAGAAATTTTACATTTTTTATGGGGATTATATTTTTCTGCATTAGAAATTTAAGTATGCTGATTGTGGAAAGTATAGATTTCTTTACAAGCAGATATTGGGTGCAGGAAAAAACATTAGTAGAGGATATTTTTCGTAATGCATCATTGAATTACATTTTTATTGCCGCATTTAGAATCTTCTTGTTTTTAATTATGCTTTTTGTTGTTGGACACCGATTAGGAAAACAAAAGATAGAACTGCAAATAAGGGAATTGTGCTATCTGATTTTGACACCGATAGTAGCAATTTTATTTGGAAATATTATTGTCCGGCTTTGGATAGTGGTGAAAGATGATTTGATTTTTCAACTTTATGAACAATATCCAATATTTCTGGGAATAGTGCCAGTAATTGCAATTTTATTCTATGCAGGAATTTTAATCACAATAGTGTCCTATCAGGAGATGGAAAAACTTCAGGAAGAAAAGAAAAAGCATTTTATTGAAGAACAACAGGTTCATTCAATACAGGAGCGAATGGAGGAAGTAGAGCAGTTTTATAACGGAATACGGCAGATGAAGCATGAAATGAGAAATCATTTGACGAATATCAAGGGACTTATGGAGAGTGGCAATTATGAGGATATGCAACAATATCTGTCAAAAATGGATGAGAGTATGAATGTGTTTGAGATAACTATTCAGACAGGCAATGCTGTTACGGATGTGATTGTAAATGATAAGCAGAAAGCAGCAAGCAAACAGGGAGTACAATTTCAATCAGAGTTCTCTTATCCGGTATCAGACAGATATGATGCGTATGATATTGGAATTATCGTCAACAATTTGTTGCAAAATGCACTTGAAGCCTGTGAAAAAATGAATACGGGGGAAAGATATATTACGCTGTCTGGAAAACAAAAAAGAAAATTTTTTCTGATAGAAGTAAGAAATTCTTTTGACGGGGAAATCAAGTTTGATAGCAATACAAATCTTCCAGTTTCCGATAAAGAAAAAGATATTTCCTTACATGGAATAGGATTATCCAATGTAAAGAGAGAAGTAGAGAAGTACATGGGAGATTTAGATATTAAGGTAAAGAAAAATGAGTTTAGTGTAACAATATTGTTACAAGAAAGGAGAACAGAAAATGAGTATTAGTGGTGTAAATGGTATTGGCGCAACTGCCTACGCTTATATGAACAGCAGTATGAAAACAACAGGGGAAGGCAATTTTGCAAGTGAAGTACAAAAGGCAGGGGAAAGTCAGAATACAACAGCAACTGCCTCTGCATGGGCGGGGGATATGGTTATTCCGTATCCGCCAAATTATAGTGGGTTTACATATGATAGCTCCATTTCCAATAAGTCGAAAGAGGAAATGACAATGGATGAATATAAGCAGTGGGTTATGAATGAAATGTCACAGATGCCTGTAAGTGCGTGGGTTCGTTCTACATATTCATCGGGAGCAACAGTGATTAAAGAAGAAGCATTTGAAAGGATGAAAAGTGATCCGGAGTATGAAAACTATGTTTTGAACCGGGTTCGTTCAGCATATTCAGTAAGCAGCCTGCCTGCCGGATCAAATAATGTCAGCTATGATGTTATCGGAGCATCGCCGGAAGAATGTTATGGATATGCAGGACCAGTAGGAAACAGTAGTTCCAATATTTCAGGTAATGAGAAATCGTGGTGGGAAAAACGACATGAAAAAATGGAAGAATTGTTAGCGGAGCAGGAAAAAGAAGCACTTAAAAGGGCACAGGCACGCAGGGCACAAGCACAGGATAATTTTCTCCAAAGTCAGTTGGAAAGTAGGCAGAGATTGCAGAGTTTTTTCATGGAAAAAATGCAGAACGAGCAGGGCACTGTAAATATGTCGGCTTTTCAGTCAGCAAGTGTTTCTGCCTCCGCTGTATCAGCCTACGAGGATACAATAAGTACATTTAGTAAGAGCGTGATAGAAAGTCAAAAGCTTTAAACGAGGAGGTTTAAAAGTATGGATATACAGGCACTTGGAATGCTGAGTAATATAACAGCAATTGTGCAAAAACAAAATGTGAATACTATTTCAGGTGATATAAATGTAGAAAAGGATTTTTATGGGACTCTAAGGGAACAGCAGATAAACTGTGTAAAAGAAGATATATATAATAAATTTCATATTGATGTGGGTGCTGCAAATGGCTATTTTGAGTGCTACATTCCAAGTGATGTGCTGTACAGAATGAATACAGACACAGTATTAAGACAAAAAGTTTATGATATGCTTGCGGATTATAGCAGCGATAAATTTAAACTAACGATGCAGACACTTAATCCGCCTGTAAAAAAATGTACACTGGTTTTTGATGATAATGGAGAGGTAGTTGCCACATTAGAGCCGGATGTAGGTGGAGAGAAGGCTGCTTCGGAGAGATCAAAGAATACTGAAAAAGTAAGGATAATGAATGGGAGCGATATAAAAGCCTTATTGCAAAACGATATACAGGAGATGATTGAAGAGATAGAAAGACAAGGAGTTATGGCAACGGAATATAAAAAGAAAAGTATTTTATAAATAATGTAAAAAGAGAATGCTTGGACTCAAAAAGAGAAAGCATAAGCAATTCTGACTGACAGAGGAATTGCAGAAACAGGTAGCAGCCGGAAACGGAGTTTTAAGATATTGAATTGCAAGGTGGTGAATAAATTGAAAAAAATAGTTTTAACAATTACAAGCATTTTTATGATAATAATTAGGTTTTTAATAGCAAATGATATGGGTCAAAGCGCTTTAAGGCACGATGACACATCTATAACAAATAATATATTGAATAGTAAAGAGGAAACATTTCAAGGGGTAAAAAGTAATAAAGATAGCTATGAGAGTGACATAGGATATGCAGATAATGATTTGGTGTTTCGGGAGTATTCTTGGGGGTATCGTTTAGAAAAAGGATATGAGATACTAATTGAGCAAGATAAGATTATTGGTGAAGTAGAAAACACGCAAACAATAGTTGTATTTTGGAATGATAGTGTGTATAAAGAGTTTGCTTTTGATGGCAACGATATTGAGTTTGAAATAGATAAAAGTGGCAATTACAGTTTTTATGCAATTGATTCAGATGGTAACTCCTTTGATATTATGTCGATAGTAAAAGCGTATAAATCAGCAGATGGAGGTGTAATGCCATTGTAATCAGATGTGAGTATAAGTGATTCTAGCTGACAGAGGAATTGCAGAAAGGTTGAAAAAATTATGGATATACAGGCACTTGAAATACTGAGTAATTTAGCGGCAATTACAACAAAGCAAGGTTCAGGAGATGCCGAAGTTGTTTCTGGGGACTTTAGCAGACTCTTAAATGAAATAAATACTATGCAGAGTGTTAGCGATATGCAGGAGGAAATTTGCAAAAAGTTTAATGTTACACTTCATGTTGTAGATTATGCATGTAATACGACAGACCAAACTGCCGAAAATTTTGATCTAGCGATGCTTGACAGTGGGAAATTTTATGGAGCTGGAAATGTAGTCATTTCTAAGAAATCTCTATTGAGAATGCAAACAGATAGTAGGTTTAGGCAAAAAGTATATGAGTCAATAGAAGGATTGGGCTGTACGAGTAAAATGACAGGAGGAATTGTAAAAAGTACAGGAGTATTTATTCACGAAGATGGAACAGGCGGTTACTGGACGGAATTTGACTGGGGAGACGAGGAAGATAATGGAAAAGGGAAAAAACTGTTAATTAGTAAAAAGCCTTTAAATGAATTTTTTCAAGAGCGCAGCAATATAGGTTATCAGCTGACAGAAAATGATATAGAAAATATTATGCCACTCATGATAACGGGGTATTATAAAAAACAGGAGTAATATTTTTTGAGTTAGAGTAATGCTTGAAGATGCCTGTAAAGAAATGGGATTATCTGATGAAGCAGCAGAACAGATAACAACTGCATACGGTAAACAGGCAGAGGAGAAAATCAATAAAGTGAACAGTATGGTTGAGTTTGTTGCAAAGCAGGTAAAAATTGAAAGAGAGAAATTCTATCAGGAGCATGGAGAACCTGCTTACAGAGTGGGAAGCTCTCCGGCAAGGAATACGACAGGAAAAGACAGCGTGGAAGTAAATAAGGAATCGAACAGTGATATTTACAAGATGTTTGCAAATCTTGATGTAAGCAGCAAAGAAAACTTCAAAAGCAGCTTTGAAAATGCGCTGGCAGGGTTCGGAAATTATTTTGTTTCTGATCCGATTGAAAATTATAATGGAACAAGTCGGGAGCAGATGCAGTTAGATGAACTGGTGAAACGATTTCAGAACTTCTTAGAAGTATAGGCATCAATTTGGATATAAAGATTTAAAATTAGTTGTAATGAAACGGATTTCACATTTAATTTGACAAGGAGGTTGCAATTATGCCGAGAATTACAGATTACAGTTTCTTATTTCAGAGTATGTTTGGGACATCAAGGATGAATTTAGTCAACAACATTCAGTTGTCCCAAATTAACAGTAGCTCCGTACAGGCACAACTAAAAGCAGCAGGGATTGACACAAACAGTAAACAGTACAAAGCGGCACTTAGCGAAATGATGAAAAATGGAAATGGTGCAATGTTTACGAATGTTCAGGCGATCAAGAATCTAATGAGCCAGTATGATAAAAATGGAGATTGGGTTGATCCGAATACCGGATTAACAGGGCTTGCTGTAACTGATGAGAACAGAAATAGTTATAAACATATCATCTCTATTCTGGAGAGCAGCCGGGAAGAAATGTTTGAACTGGCAAAGAAGGAATTTTTAAGGGATAATGGCACTCTGAATGGTGATACCACAAAGAGGGAAGATGTATATGTTAACTTATATAGAAAAATGAACAAAGATGACCGTTTGTCAGCGGGATGGACAATGGAGCAATATGAACATCAATACAGGCAGGCATTTGCAGCAGCGGCGAAAGCTGCTGATCCCTCATGGAAAGCGGGTGATCCGATACCGTCTGGAGCATTGGATGGCATTACAAGAGAGTCCATTGAAAGCACACTTGCAAGAAGTGGAAGCAGTTTTGTGAAGAAATCAATAGACGTCAGTATTTAAAAACTGTAGCATTAAATAATGCTTGCGGAGCTAAGGGATAGGTGGATTACATGGGTAAATATAAAGTATTAGATATTTTTTCTTTTTTACCTGCTAATGTGATAAGTTTAGAACAATTAGAAAAAATGTTTTTAGATAGCTTATCAGAAATATCTAATAATACAAAATTGGGTAATGAAGAAATTGTTGTTACTTGTAGTTCTCAATCTCGGTTTACTGAAAACATAAAAGAATGTGCCACAGAATTAAAGAGTGAGGGAAAGCAAGTAGCATATATCGTATGCAACGAAAAAGTAATTTCCGTTATAGGATATAGGGAAAATGAATAAGAAAAAACAAACAGCAGATAACATACTGCTGGGCTGGATATGGGAATCATTCTTTTGAATTTTCCAGAACTTAGGCAGTATATAAAAGTAATAAGGCAGGTGATGTGTATGGGAAAATGTTAGTTCTGACATTTGAAGATAATGAGGATGATATGATGAGCCACATATTATCGTTGATAAATACCAGAGAGGAAATCATTCAGATGTCAGGTTTGAATAATCATCTATTGAATTTCAAAGGTCTTAAGATTGATGAAGTTCAACGGGTGATCATTCGGGAAAATCAGGAGATAGAGCTTACTTATACGGAATTTGAGATTTTCAAGCTTCTTGCAAAGCATCCGGGAATAGTGTTCAGCAAGGAACAGATTTATGACATTGTGTGGAAGGAATCCTATTCCGGCGATTACAACATTGTCATGAGCCATATACGCAACATACGAGAAAAGATAGAGGATAACCCGAGCAAGCCTGTTTACATACAGACGGTATGGGGTGTAGGCTATCGTTTCAACAAAAATTTAAGCAGCGGTCTGTAAAGAACAAATACAGATCACTGCTTATTTTTCATTTCTGACACCTAAAAGATATTCACAAGATACATGAAAAAATTCAGCAAGGGCAACCACTTCATAATCCGGTACAAAGCGTGTCCCTTGTTCTATTCGTAATACGGTCAAATCGCTAAATTCATATCCGGCAAGCTGGAGCTGTTCTGCCAGTGCTTTTTGCGATAGCTGCCTTTCAGTTCGCAATTCCTTTACTCTCTGACCTATCAGATTTTTGGAATTGCTTTCTTTATTCCAGTAAATTTTCATATCATCACCAACTTTCTAAAGATGAAGTGCCACATGATTGATTTTACGGAATAATCTTGATAATATACTTCTAAAGATGAAGTACGAAAAAATATTGTTGTAAGAAATTTTAGGATTGATAATACTGCCTGTAAAATGCAATACTTATTTAGAGAAAGGTGGACACAAAATGAATGAAGTATTTGAAAGATTATCTGATGTTTTTGAGGAGCTTCGAAGCGATGCAGGCGAACGGGAGTATTCCATACAGACAGAGGAAGCAAAGAAGGCGGATAAGGAACTGAAAAAAGAAAACCGGGAATATGAAAAATTCTTATCTGACCTTTCTACAGAGCAGAGAAATTTTTTAGAAAACTATATGGATATTGTAGACCATGCACACTTTCAGGAACAACAGAGAGCCTATTATCAGGGGATAGTAGATGCAGTACAGATACTTGCTGGACTTGGGATTGTTAAAGAGAGTGTTAAGGTAAAAGAGTTACTGAATACAATAATGAAATAAGTAAGCAGGGTGGAGCGTTTAATCATGGAATTTCCACCCTGTTTTTCTTCAGAATAATTCAGAAACAATCCAGAAAAAATCGAAATCTTTCTGCTATTCTGTCTCATGGATTTTATATGTACGAAGATAGGCTTCCACAAGTGCAAGAATAGTGGTGATCTGATCGTCCGTACATTCTGAAAGATAAACCAGCAGCCTTTGGTAATCCAGATTATCGGTTGGAGCTGCCGGATAAAAAAACGGATCAGCAGAGATATGTAAAGCACGAATGAGTTGTCCGAGTTTTTCAAGACTTGGAACATTGCCATGATTTTCAATCTCTTTGATATATCTTGATGAGACACCGGATTTTTCGGATAACTCATCATAAGTCAGCTTTTGGTCTAATCTGGCTTTCTTCAGGCGAAAACCCATGTCTTTATCAATTTTCTTAGATTTAGCCATATCATGCACCTCCGTATATAGTGTATAGTTCACCATTTAAAAAGAAAATGAACTAATAACACACTATATAAGAGGGGAATAATGCACTTTAATAAAATAAGAAACTTTGGATATTGCATATAAAAAAACGCAGTATTCAAAGGTTTTTTCTCATGTTTTTTATCCTTTGAATGTGTTTAGGAGAGTTATGTATTCTGAACCATTGAAAGGATATTTTTGTATTTGGAAAATATTATCTTGCCCATTGCGTGGAAGGACAGGTAAATAGGTCGCATTTTAAGTAATGTGGCAAATTCTACAATTGAAAGTGTACTATATACACTCGTAAAATGTGGAGAAAATTTAATATCAGATATGAACAGCGTCCTGTGGGTGTGTGCCTGCGAGGACGTTTTTTGTATACAGAAAAATTTCTATAAAAATTTTTCAATCCACCCGAACATCTCCCCGGTTTCATTTGGGAGATACACCGGAAGGGAAAAAGGGCAAAAGCCTTGGCATTCGGAACGGGAGGAGGTGAACTCGTATGGGGCAACCTTCTTCTAAGGATGAAATGACTATCCGGCACCAGTTTGACCGGTTATGCCAGATGGCATTAAAAGGCGAAGCTGTAAATTATTACAAACACATGGACTATCGCAGGAAACACGAAGTTACATTCTCTGAACTGTCGGAAAAGGAGTTGAGCAAATTATTTACTATGGATGAGTATGGAACAGAATATCATCATTTTGAAGTGCATGGCTATGACATTGAAGTAAAAAATACCCTGATTGCTGAAGCTTTGAAGGAACTTACAGAAAGAAAAAGGAATGTTATTTTACTTTCATATTTTATGGAAATGAGCGATGCGGATATTGCAAGAGAAATGAATCTGGTTCGCAGTACCATTCATGAACACAGGACACGCTCACTTGAAATTTTGAAGAAGATCATGGAAGGAATAGCAGATGAAAAAGATGTATAAAAGCAGAAACAAAGAAAATTTGTTGCCTTTCCATATTATAAAGGCAGCATCAGAGGGCGATGTGAGTGCAATCAATGCCGTGTTAAAACATTATGAAGGTTACATAATCAAATTGTCCACAAGAAAGCTGTATGACGAAAGTGGACAGGTACATTACTGCATTGATGAAACTCTGCGTCGCAGATTAGAAACAAAGCTGATCACAAAGATATTGGCTTTTGAAGTTGCATAACAGGCGGTTAGCATTGTCCCTTTCCATTCGCTGATTGCTGCGTATGCACCCTGTACCTTGACAACTGAATATTTTTTGCATACAGGACGTGAGGATATGTGGAGCCACTAGGTAGATTCGCCAAGATGTACCTGCTCTTTGATAGGAGTGAATGTGAGGAAATGTTGAAACATTACATTGAAGCAAAGGTATGGAGCGAGAAGATCTGACAAAATGTGTGGCAGTAACACAGGGCGATGAAGCATATCCGTGATAATGATACTTCCGGATTGTAAGGAAATTTGCAGTCCGGTCAATTTGAATGACGGTGCAAGACCGATGTGGGCAGAGTAATGATCTGTCACCTGTATTGCATTTTTATCTGCCTATGAGAGCCAGCAAGAGAATTGTGGGTTGTCATTGGCAGATATAAAATGCGTGTTAAAATATGAGGAGGTGGGTGTGATCGAAAAGAAAAGATTGCTAAGATATAGTATGCAATTATCTATGTTAAGACAGTTGCTAAATAAGAAGTTGATTAGTGAATTTGAATATAAAAAAATAAAGAAACGTTTAATGAGAGATTATAATATTGTATCTGATATTACAGCTTGACTTGTTGAGTGTGTTGCAATATAATCTATATGAACACTACGGAGGGAATACAAAAGGAGAGAGCATGGAAGTAGAAGTTATCAAGGCGAATAATCCATTTGATGAGTCAGCAAAAATAAGAAAGACTGACCGCCTGAGAGTAGCAGCATACTGTCGTGTCAGTACTGATGATGAAGATCAGATAAAAAGCTATAATTCGATGGTTAAATACTATACAGAACTTATAAAAAATAATAATCAGTGGGTATTTGCAGGAGTATATGCGGATAAAGCCATTACAGGTACAAAGGTAGATAAAAGAGAAGATTTTCAAAGATTGATACAGGATTGTATGGATGGTAAGATAGATATGGTTATTGCCAAGAGTCTTCCACGTTTTGCCAGAAATACTTTAGATACATTGAAATATGTAAGAATGTTAAAAGAAAAAGGCATAGCAGTTTATTTTGAGGTTGAAAAAATAAACACAATGAAAGACGGCGAATTTCTTATGACTATATTAAGCTCTGTTGCACAACAAGAGGTAGAGAATACTTCGGCTTATGTGAAAAAGGGCTTAAAGATGAAAATGAAGCGTGGTGAATTGGTCGGATTTCAGGGGTGCTTAGGCTATGATTATGATGTTGCAACAAAATCTCTTTCTATCAATGCAAAGGGTGCAGAAACTGTAAGATATATTTTTGACAGATATGTTGCAGGTGCAGGAAGCACAATGATTGCAAGAGAATTAAATGAACAGGGAATAACCACTATAAAAGGAAATCCATGGACAACATCAAGCGTTATGGGTATCATCAATAATGAAAAATACAAGGGCGATATTTTACTTGGAAAGACATTTACAGTTGATCCCATTTCTAAAAGACGATTGGAGAATTTAGGAGAGGAAGATAGGTTTTATATAAGAAATCATCATGAACCTATTATTTCAGAAGAAACCTTTGCTAGAGCACAGGAAATCAGAGAACGCAGAAATGGTGGAAGAAAATCCCCTACACCGGGGAAACGAGAAAAATATAGCAGACAGTATGCATTTAGCTGTATGTTGGAATGTGGTTTCTGCGGAGCAAGTCTTTCCAGACGAAGATGGCATAGCAGTTCAAAATACAAGAAAACAATATGGCAATGTGTAAAGTCAACGAAAAGTGGCAAAAGATATTGTCCGGATAGTAAAGGAATACCAGAACAGGTAATAGAAGAAGCTTTTATTGAATCCTATAAAATGCTTTGTTCTGATAATAAAGATGTATTAGAAGAATTTATTACAAGAGTTGAAAAAACTTTGAGTGAGAATACTGCAAGAGATAAACTTATGAAATATCAGAAAAGTGCAGATAATCTTCAAACGAAGCGGAAGGCACTTTTGGAGAAATACTTAGAAGGAATTGTTTCACAGGATATATACGAAGAAACAGATGTTGGATATGAGAGAAAGTTATCCGACATAAGAGCGAATATAGAAATGCTGGAACAACAAATGGAAGATGAGGTATCTCTGAAACGACGAGTGGAGGATTTTAAGAAAGCATTATCACAAAATGAAGTGCTTCAAGAGTTTGACAGAGGTATTTTTGAAAGTATTATTGAAAAAGTCATAGTCGGTGGCTATGATGAAGATGGAAACAAAGATCCCTATAAAATTACTTTTATATATAAAACAGGATTTAGAAACGAGGTTGGAAACGCAAAACAGCGTTTTGACAAGACAAAGAGCGTAGGGGATAAGGCAAAAGAATTGTGTTCCCATATCGCAGACGAGGTAAAAGATGTGTGTTCCTATGTTAGTGACAACACATGTGGAGTCGGTAGTTCTGATGCAGTATTGTGGAAAATAAGAAAAATAGGCATGCTAGACCACAAGATGTTGTGGTTTGAGGGCAAAAATTGGAGCAAAAAATGACCAGTTTTTGCCCTATTTTTTTCCACGTTTTTATAGATGCATAGAGGCAAAAAAGAGATTTTTAAGTATTTTGGGACAAAATTCAGAGAAAGGAAAAGAAACAGGGATGGAGAAAAAGCAGCACCCAAGTTACGGAATGATTCGGTTTGCAAGGTCCTCAATCGGTGGTTCAGGAACGGCATTGTTTGGAAGTACCATCATGCATAATAATGTCATACGCCTGTCCATTTCAAAAGGCATGATGGAAAGGGAGGGCAACGAGGACTGGTTTTTGGCAGGGACAGACATCAATGACATGATCGTTGAGGTGGAGATGTCCTATACACAGTTTGCCGAAGCAATCACATCACTTAACATTGGAGAGGGGATACCGGTTACCATTACAAAAGTGAATGGGACATTCGTTGAACCATGCCCATACAGTGACAGGCAGAAAGTAATGCGCCGGGAAGTGGATGAAGCAACCCGTGACTTGGTGCGGCAACTGGAAAAGAGGTCAGAGGAGATTGAAAAACTTCTGGATGAGAAACGTGTCCTGAGCAGGGAGGACCGGAGAAATATCGTCTCGACATTGAAAAATGTACGGCAGGAGTTAAAAAGTAATATCCCCTATCTGCAGAAACTGTTTGCTGAACAGATGGATAAAACCGTGACAGAGGCGAAAGGGGAGTTTGAAACTTACCTGCAGAACAAGATGAACAGCATTGCACTTGCAGCAATTTCAGAACAGATGAAGCAGGAGGAAATCAGTTTAAACAGAAACATGATACCGGAACTGGAAGTACAGGAGGGCGGGGAAGAGGCAGGGGAGATGGAAGCGGGAATGCACATGGACATGTAAGGCGGTACTTATTTTAGAAATGAAATGGGTGCTGTCTTTTTTTATGGAAAAAGAAAGGAGACAGATTTGATGTCGGGATTTTTTTGCAACAGTCCAAGACTGCAGTTATTAGAACGGCAGATGCGCCAGCCGCCGGGATATCGTCCCAGAGGGCAGGGGTGGATGTTTGACATGGAAGAGTGGAAAAGCAGGGGAAATTATTCGGAGATTGTGGACTGTGTCATCAGTCGGATGCAGATGGAACACTTAAAGAAAAGGATACAGGAGGTATTTGGAAACGCAGAAAAGGAACTGATTTTTTATGACAGCAGGCACAGAAACGATTTTTCTTCCCTGCTGCTTGGCAGACGGAAAAAGAACCTGTGCGGACTTCCGAATTATGCCGCCGCAGTATTTCTTCTGTCTGCAGATGAAAACCTGTGGGAGAAAGTTTCTAAGCAGGTGCTGGATACGGGGATTTATTTTGACCGCATCCGGCTTGGCAGCGTTACGCTGGAACAATATATCCTGTTCCATGCGGCAAGGGATGTGTATCTGGGGACAAAGCATATCCGGCTGTCGGAGCTGACCGACAGGGAATTGATACCGGATGAAATCTTAAGGCTCATCGTCAATGCATTCGTGATGGAAAGGTATGGGGTGGACATCGTAGAACGGGAGGTGTGGAATGAAGATTAGAGCAAAAAATGGGGAACAGACGGTAGATATAACTTTGCCGGCAACGGACATGGACATACAGTATTGCATGAAATGTATCGGGATAGAAGATATTGTACCGGTATGCTGTATCAGTGAGGTGTGGGATGAACCGTCCTATTTTGGGTTCCTGAAAGGCCAGACGGTCAGCATGGACGAACTTAATTTCTTAGCCAGAAGGCTGGATGGAATGACGGAATACGAAAAAAGAGTGGTGGGTGTCTACAGCAGTGAAACAGGCATCCGGGAAATGAAACAAATGATCAACCTGACTTACAGCCTGCAGGGACTGTCCCTGCTCACAGACTTAACGGATGGAAACCGTGTCGGGCTGAGACTTTATCTGGACCGGCATCTTGCAATCTCAGAAGAAGAAAAGAGCAAAATGGATTTTAACGCATATGCACAGAAGATTTTTTCAGAAGGAAAATGTAAGTTCCTGCCACATGGGATACTGGTAGATCAGGGATTCCAGATGGAGGAGGTCTATAACGGAAAAACCTTTCCAGAATACATCGACAGACCGGATGAAACCGTGGCGGTTTTATCTCTTGAAAATGAGGCAGGGGATAAGGAATACCTTTATCTTCCAACGGACATCAGTGCCATGGATAAGGTAAAGAAAAGACTCAACATCGCAGCATTTGCTGAAGGCATTGTGAACGGGATAGAAAATATCCGGCTGCCGGAAAGCATCCTTCCTTCCCCGGAAGATATGTGTATGTCTCTGCAGGGTGATGTCCAGAAACTGACTCTTTTTAATGAGATGTGCCAGACCGTCAGCTGTTTTGATGAAGCAAAAATGGACCGGCTTGCAATGGCGGCAGGATTCGTGGGGACAAGTGAATTTACTGATATCACTTACATCGCAAAGCATCTGGATGAATTTGAAATACATCCGCAGATACATACGGATAAAGAGTATGGGGAATTTCTGGTTAAAGAGGCAGGGATGTTTGAAATCGATGAACTTCTACTGCCGCATATTGATTATGCCGGGGTTGCCCGTGATAAAAGACAGGCAACGATGGCAGACAGCGGATTTATTCCCGAAGGGTTTGTTGGCACGCAGCGGGAAATCCATGAGTATCAGGAATATCAGGGAGAGTTTGCCGATCCGCTTGAAAAAAGTGGGATACCATGTGAAACGTTCTGTCTTTACAGTTCGCTGGCAGGGATGATGTATCCGGGTGGAGAGGAGCAGGAAACACTGTACCGGAGTGAACTGGCAGATTACGAGGAACAAATCCAGAAAGCCATCCTCAAAGCAAAACATGTAGAGGCAGAACCGAGGGGACTCATGCATTATTTTGACGGGAACAGACAGGTGGCTGCAAAAGTGATCAGTGCATTTCCGAGAGTGCAGAACATCCGGGGAGAACTGTTCGGAGTTCTGGAATGCAGTATCTGCCAGCCGCTGACGCAGAGTGAAATCTATGAACTGAAAAATTTCTGGGACGGACAGATGAGTGACGGCTGGGGAGAAGGCTTTGAACAAAGACCAATCTATACGAGGGAGGGAGAACTGTATGTCAGTTTTTGTGCAGATAAAAGATACTGGGGCATCATGACGGAGGAGGAACTGGACAGAGTCTGGAATCATGGCATGACTCAGACTCTGTAAAAAAATAATATTCTGCTGGATATGTGCTGGTGTATGTAGTATTGTGTGTCCCAAAGAAACCAAGGAGGCAAACAGATGAAATTGGATGATACAGTCATGGTGCAGTTTTTTGGGGAGCTTATCGAATCATACCGCCAGCAGATCATGGATCAGGAAGAGGCAAGGGAACTTTCAAAGAAGGAAAAAAAGTTCCTGGCAGACTTAAGAAAAGAACTGGAGCTGTCAAACCCACAAGCGTACAGGATGGTGACAGAACTTTTTGGATGCATGTTAGATATCAGCCAGATAAAACAGGAACAGCTTTATATACAGGGAATAAAGGATGGGATACGGATCAGAAAACTGGTAAAAGAAATCGAGGAAGGTGAGGAATGTTAAGAAGGGAACAGATAGAACGACTGAAGGAAAGATATCCTGCGGGTACCGTGGTCAGGCTGGGGCAGATGGAGGGAGAACACCAGATGCCGTCCGGCATGGAGGGAAAAGTAACCGGCGTGGATGATATCGGACAAATCCATGTGGAATGGGAAAATGGAAGCACGCTGGATCTGAATGTGGAAGAGGATGATTTTACTGTTGTTCCGCAGAAGGAAACCATAGCTGAAAAGAAATGCAGGGAGTTTTTAGGGAAAGTAAATGAGATATTAAAAGAAACAGATTTCTATCGGCTGAATGTGTCATGCAATGGAGGGGACACCGCCTATGCTGCCGAAAAGCTGCTTGCCATGCATCAGGCATTTGAAACCGTGTACGGGGAAGGATATGTGGATGAAGCGTATGGGATGGTGATGATGCCAGCAGTGGTCTGCGGAAGAGATTCCGGCATACGCACACTGGCACTTGTCACGCTTGATCTGGAGTCTTCCGGG
Organism: Waltera acetigignens; assembly: GCF_025567015.1. NCBI lineage: Bacteria > Bacillati > Bacillota > Clostridia > Lachnospirales > Lachnospiraceae > Waltera > Waltera acetigignens. The sequence goes on from NZ_JAOQJO010000023.1 coordinate 25,271, forward strand.
GAACACTTCGGAACGATTTTCATGACGCCGGGCGGCTTGCTGGAGCAGGGAAGCAGCTCTTTGAGTGAAAAACAGAAACAGGCACTGGCAGAGTATTATATCCCATACGACTACTGGTACACGCCGCTTGTGGAAAGGGACCATCATGTGGATTTTACACAGATGCCGGAAGAGGTGGCAGACATCCTCAGGATGGTGGACGAACTGCTGGTGGAAGGGGAGGCTTTCCATATGAATGAACAAAAATAGGAGGAAAAAAATTTGAACAGCATCATAAGCTGGGTTGGCGGCAAGAAGGCACTGCGCGATCTGATCTATTTGCGCATGCCGAAAAACTATGACCGCTACATAGAAGTATTTGGCGGTGGCGGCTGGGTTTTATTCGGGAAACCGCCGGATAAATGCATGGAGGTTTACAATGATTTTAATTCAAATCTTGCAAACCTCTTTTATTGTGTCAAGGAAAGACCAATGGCACTGCTTCGGGAATTGTCCTTCCTGCCGCTCAACTCCAGAGATGAATTTACAACGCTGCGGAAATTTCTGACCATGGAAGAATTTAAGAGTGAACATCTTGCAGAAGAATTAGAGATTGCAACGCACTTCTTAAAAGAACCGGAGGCGGCAGAAATCCGTGACATCCTCATGGAGCGTGCCGCAGTAGGGGATGTGAAGAGGGCGGCGGCATTCTATAAGATTATCCGTTACAGCTATGGAAGCGGATGCACCTCTTATGGCTGCCAGCCTTTTGACATACGCAAAACCTTTACCATCATCTGGGAGGCAAACCGCAGGCTGAAGGATACCGTGATCGAGAATAAGGATTTTGAGGCACTCATCCGTCAATATGACAGACCGAATGCCTTTTTTTATTGCGATCCGCCGTATTTTGAAACCGAAGGACACTATGAGGTGGTGTTCCGCAAGGAAGATCATGTGAGGCTCAGGGATACCTTAAAAGGCATACAGGGAAAATTCATGGTTTCCTATAACGACTGTGCCTATATCCGTGAGTTGTATCAGGACTTCCAGATTGAAGCGGTGACAAGAATCAACAACCTTGCACAGAGGTATGACAACGGAAGTGAGTTCCCGGAAGTGCTGATTGCCAACTATGACATGGAGGAAAGGAAAAAAAGCATGCCGATGCAGATGAATCTGTTTGAACTGTACGGGGAACAGAAAACGGTCCGGTGGAAGGGAAAGGAGACAGAGGAAGAGCCACAGGACACATAAAAAAGGAAAGAAGGAGGAAAACATGCTTCAGTTAGTAGAAATGGAAGGAAAGATGACGGAAAACGGATGTATTGAGATTCCCGCAGTGGTGTTAGAGCAGGCTGGTATCTGTACAGGTGACACCGTGAAACTTGTGTATATGGCAGAGGACGGGGAACTTAAGAACACGGCAAAGGAGTTCCTGCTTGCAAGGGCAGGACAGGATGTGGCAGAGGAACTGGCAAAGGAGGAAAACATTGCGTTCCAGATACCGGAAGAATTATTAAGGGATGCCGGAATCCCGATGGACGCAGACCTTGATATTGTGTGTCAGGAAGGACGCATTATCATTCTGCCGTCAGAACTTGTGCAGGGGACGAAAGTGCCGGAGGAACTGCTTGCCATCTGCAGGGAGCTTGGCATCACGGAGGATAAGGTAAACATCATCTTGCGGACCACAGAGGAGGGAACGGATGAAAAAACCGGTGTATAAGCTGTTAGACGAAAAAGGACGCATCCTGATCCCGAAAGAATTCCGCCAGATGGCAGAGCTTGAGAGCGGGGATATCGTAAAGCTGTCCGTGAGCAGTGGAAAGATCATGGTATCCAAAGTAGATATCGTGGAGATGGGGAGTCAGGACCCGCAGGCAGTGGAAGCGTATGTAAATGCGGCGGTAAAACATATGAGTCCGGCAAAACAGGTGGCACTTGCGGCAAGGATTCTGAAATTCGCACAGCAGGAGGGAGGTACGGATTGTTAAGAAATAAGTACAGGGCATTTGAAATCAGGGACGATCAGGTCAGCCAGACGCTGGTGGACGGGAATCTCTGCTCCATTGCAGAATTTATCCGGCACTGCAGTGAGGGAAGCATCATCACCCTGCACACCATGGAGGGCGAACCGTTTTTGATCGGACTCTCCAAGATGTTTGTATTCTGCGGAGACAAGGCATTCTTAGACAGGCAGTTGATCCCTTACCTGCGCAGCATGGGTGGGGAAAGCGTATGAAAAGAATTTATGTTCAGAACGGGATCGTATTTTTTTATGGGAATCCGGCTGGCTATCTGGGAGATGGGAAAGCAGTCATCGACTGCATGTTCCAGAAAGAGGAGCTGGTTTCGTTTGTGAAAGAACTGGGGTTTTTGGAACACGTATTCCGTGAGGGTGTGTATGACCGGCTGTCGGAGGGAGGTGGTGTCAAAGAGACAGCGGAGACCAGCATCGGGGAAGGGAGGAGGCTTAGAATCTATCAACTGGGACAGGACAGTCCGATCATGATGCGGTTTATCAGTCTGGCAGAGAGAAAAAAGAGAGGGTATGACAGACCGCGCAGGGAGGAATATGTCAGAGTCTATGAGGGGGAGATAGAAAACTATAGTCTGGAGGAAGTCTGGGAAAAATACGGACGAAGAGTACCGGAAGGGTTTCAGGGACATGCATTGTCCATTTCGGATGTGATCGAGTTTGCGGATGGGGAAAACAGCCGCTTTTTCTACATCGAACCATCCGGGTATGAGGAAATCAGATTTTAACAAGGAGGATCATTATGCCAAAGGCAAAAACTGCCCAGAGCCGGGCAGAAACCACAGAACAGCACGCGCCATCCGGAGCAGGGAACAAAGAAAACACCCCGCTCCAGTTTGATGTGCGCATCCAGTCCATCCGTCCGGGGGACAGCATCAAGGGAACGGCATCCGTAAACATCAACGGGGCATTTGCAATCCGGGGTGTCAAGATCATTGAGGGAAGCAATGGACTGTTTGTTTCCATGCCAAGCTATAAGGCTGGGAATGAGTACAAGGACATCTGTTTTCCTATCACGCAGGAATGCATAAAACAGCTCCATGAAGCAGTCATCGGAGCTTATGAGCAGGCAATTTCGCAGGGGCAGGATACGGTAGCAAAGCATCATGGGATGCAGGCACCGGAAGGACAGCCGATGGAGATGGCAGGAATGTAACAGGATAAAACCAGAGAACATAGAGCAGACCGCACAGAAACGGTCCGGCAGATCATGAGAAAAATTGGAGGAAAAAAATATGAGAAATATGATGAAAAAAGCAGCACAGAATGTAAAGGCAGTTGCCGTGAGAGCAGGGATGTTAATGAAGGATACCAAGGGCGAGAACTATGTGGATACGGCGGTCAAAATCCTGATCGCAGTCGTTCTCGGCGCACTGCTCCTGGCAGGTCTTTATGCACTCTTCGGGGATGTGGTGATGCCTACCCTTACCCAGAGGATTCAGGACATGTTCAACTATGCAGGATAAGGAACACCGGTCCAAGACAGGGAAACAGGAAAAATAACAGAATGATATGGAGGAAAACAGATGCCTAGAAGAGCAAACACACAGACACAGCAGGAAGCAGTACAGGAAAATGCCGCAGTGCAGGCAAATACAGGGGCAGACATGCAGATGGAGGCTGCCATCACAAAAACACAGCCGGAAAAGGGTGTCCTTGCCCTTGCCGATGTAAAAATCGGGGATTTCATGACGATCCGAAATGTCAGAATCAAGGAAGATGACTACGGGCTGACGGTTGCCATGCCGAAAACAAAGGCAGGAGCAAATGAACAGTACAAGGATACGGTGTTCTTTGCCGACAGGGGAATCAAGGAAAGATTTGACCAGACGGTACAGAAAGCGTATGAAACTTTTATGCACCAGCAGACGGATCTGGATGAGGAACCGGAGGAGGCAGAGGAGCTGGAACAGGAAGAAAGTGGCATGAACATGGGAATGTAGCATGATCAGGCTGGCTTTCTTTTTTTCTGCCCTGTCTTTGGCGGCGGTCATGGATATGAGGACAAGGACCATCCCGGACTGGCTGGTCGTTCTGGTGGCACTTACCAGCATGCTGCCACCGGGACAGCCCAATCTTTTGGGAGTTCTTGCAGGACTGCCGCTGCTCCTCGCAGGGATTACCATAGGAGGAATCGGCGGAGGGGATGTGAAACTCATGGGGGCATGCGGCCTGGTTCTTGGAGCGAGCCAAGCGCTTACGGGACTGTTTCTTGCATTGTGTCTGCTGGTGCTGTGGCATGCGGCAGGGAACATGGGCAGAAAAAAGAACAGAAAGAAACAAAAAGAGGAGAAGGAACAGGCATACCCGCTTGTTCCGTTTCTTTTTGCAGGAATGTTGATTGGTATCTGGATAGGAGGTTAAAGAATTGAAAAAGAAATTATTACTGGCAGGGATTGTGGCACTGCTTGCAGGAACTGTCATGGCAGCAAGAAAGAAAAAATATACGGAGACATCGAGATAGGAGGAGAAGAGAATCATGAAACTGTTAAAAAACCGTACTGTTCTTGGGGTACTCTGCATTGCAGTGTCCCTGCTCATCTGTTTTGCAGTGACACCGCTTGTCAATGCCGGACTGTCCCAAAAGACCACAATCGTGCGTTTTGTAATGGACGTTAAGGCAGGCGAAGAGATCAAAAAAGGAATGCTGCAGGAAGTCGAGGTGGGAGGTTACAACCTGCCCGAAAATGTGTTAAGGAGCATCACGGAGGCGGAAGGAAAATATCTGACCGCGGATGTTTATGCAGGGGATTATATCGTAGCAGAAAAAGTAGCAGACGAGCCGGCTGCAGAAAATAAATACCTTTACAACTTAAACGGGGAGAAACAGGCAATCTCCATCACCATCAGTTCTTTTGCGGAAGGACTCTCCGGCAAATTAAAGAGCGGGGATATTGTGTCGGTCATCGCACCGGATTACCTGGGCAGTGGGGAGACAGTGATCCCGGCAGAATTAAAATATGTGGAGGTCATCGCAGTGACGGCAAAGTCCGGCTATGATGCTAATACACAGGAGCAGGAAGAGGAGAAGGAGCTTCCGTCCACCGTCACGGTGTTAGTCAGACCGGAGCAGAGCAGACTGCTGGCAAGGCTGGAAGCAGAGGGAGAAATCCATCTGTCACTGGTATACAGGGGAGACAGCCAGAAAGCTGCACAGTTCATTGAAGCACAGGATCTGGTGCTGGAGGAGCTTCTGGAAGAAACCACAGAGGAAGAAGAGGTATCTGTTGTAAAAAATGAGGTGCCGAGGACAGGAGGGGAAGCGGATGCAGTGACGGCAGAAGAAACCTCGGCAGACGAGAAAAATGATACGGATATGGAGGAATAGTGTTTGAATTTCATGAAAAATTCTTTGTTCCAGAGAAATTTGGAGCAGGAAAGGGAAGAAGAGATGCCGGAAGAGGGAGGCGTGCTTGCCGTGTGGGGCAGCCCTTCCTCCGGCAAGACGGTGGTGTCTGTGAAACTGGCAGAGCATCTGGCAAAGAAAAAGAGAAATGTCATTTTAATCCTTGCGGATATGGTCACTCCGCCGCTGCCTTACTTATGCGCACCGTCAGACATTGAACAGGAAAGGTCGTTGGGGAGCATTCTTGCCGCATCCCATGTGACGGAAAACCTCATCAAGAAGAACTGCATGTTCTACCGGAAGAATGATTATCTTTCCATGGTCGGGATGTTAAAGGGGGAGAATGTGTTCACCTATCCGCCCTATGAAAAAGAGCAGGCGGCAGAACTGCTCCAGCTTGCAGCACAGATCGCACCGTATGTCATCGTGGACTGCACCAGCAATATCGCATCGGATATCCTGTCGGCGGTCGCATTGATGGAGGCAGATACGGTGTTAAGGCTGGCAGGGTGTGACTTAAAATCCATCAGTTACTTATCCTCCCAGCTTCCACTGCTATCAGACCACAAATGGGATGCCGACAAGCAGTTGAAGGCCGTGTCCAATATCAGACAGCAGGAGGCAAGCAGCCACATGGAACAGATCCTTGGCAGTGTGTCGTTCCAGATTCCGCACAGCAGTGAGGTGGAAGCACAGTTTTTAGAAGGGGAACTGCTTGGGGAACTCGGCCTGAAGGAGAGCCGGGCATTCCGCAGGGAGATAGAGAAAATCAGCAGGGAGGTATTCGGGGTATGAAAAATAACCAGAATCTGTTCTTTTCCCCGGAGGAAAAGGGAAGGGCATTTTCGGATGTCTTAAAAGAGGTGCAGGAGTATATCTCCAGCAAATATTCCACGCTCATGGTGGAAGGTGGGAGCGAGGAAGTAAAACAGCAGGTCAAGCGGTACATTACAAAGTACATCTGTGACTACCGTATCACGGTAAAGGGAAAAACACAGGAACAGTTGATCGATGACCTTTACACGGAAATGGCAGAGTTTTCCTTCCTCACCAAGTACATTTTTGGAACAGGGATAGAGGAAATCGATATCAATTCCTGGCGGGATATCGAGATACAGTACAATGACGGCAGGTGTGAAAAGCTGGAGGAACACTTCGAGTCCCCGGAGCATGCGGTCAATGTCATAAGGCGCATGCTCCATGTGTCGGGCATGGTGTTGGACAATGCCTCCCCTGCGGTGTTAGGACATCTGAGCAAGAATATCCGAATCGCCGTGTTAAAGACGCCGCTCGTGGATGAAGATGTGGGGATTGCAGCATCCATCCGTATTGTCAATCCGCAGAGCCTGAAAAAGGAAAACTTTGTGGATGGCGGCACCGCAACGGGGGAAATGCTGGACTTTCTGGCAGAGTGTCTGCGTTATGGCATCAGCATCTGTGTCGCAGGAGCCACCAGTTCCGGTAAGACCACACTTGCAGGCTGGCTGCTTACCACCATACCGGATGGAAAGCGTATCTTTACCATCGAAAACGGCAGCCGTGAGCTGGCACTCGTAAGGGAAAAGGATGGAAAAGTGACCAACAGTGTCATCCATACGCTGACCAGATACAGCGAAAATGAAAAGCAGAACATTGATCAGGACATGCTCCTTGATATGGCACTGCGTTTCAACCCGGAGATCATCTGTGTCGGGGAGATGCGTAGTTCAGAGGCGTACACGGCACAGGAATCGGCAAGAACCGGACACACGGTGCTTACCACGATCCACAGCAACAGTTGTGAATCCACTTACAGCCGAATGAGGACACTGTGCAAGAGAAAATATGACATGGATGACGAGGTGTTGATGGACCTTGTAACGGAGGCATTCCCTATCGTGGTGTTCACCAAGCAGCTTGAGAACCGCAAGAGGAAACTCATGGAAATCATGGAGTGTGAGATCACGGCAGACGGAAAGCGGAAGTTCAACCCGCTGTACCGCTATGAGATCACCGAAAACCGGATGGAAGGGGACCGCTTTATCATTAACGGCACGCATAAGAAGGTGTGCGGAATTTCCGAGAGCCTCAAAAAGAGATTTTTGGAAAACGGCATGCCAAAAGATGTGCTGGAAAGAATTGAAAAAGGAGGGAAGAAAGTATGCTGACATTACAGGTCATTGCCTGCATCGGGATCATTACAGGAGCATTCCTGCTGTTCCAAATCCGGTTAAATGACTTTACGGGGAACATTTTCCACAGGCTTTTGGACGCACCGAAAGGAATCCGTGAGGAGATACTGGAGGAAACCAAGCGCAGGAAAAAATCCTATTTCCGCAGGGAGATCGAGGAAGTACAGGAAATTTTGAAAACAACGGACAGGGAGGAGCTGTTCCCGCTTTTATGCACGGCATCCCTTCTGCTGTTTGCCGCAGGAGCAGCCATTGCGGTCATGATCGGAAATGTTTTTCTGGTTCCGGTGCTGGCATGCGGATTTTTATTTCTGCCGTTCTGGTACATCAGGCTGACCGCATCCCATTTCAAAAAGGATGTGTCATCGGAACTGGAAACCGCACTGTCTATTATTACAACGGCGTATCTGCGCAGTGAGGACATTCTGACTTCGGTGGAGGAAAACCTTGAATATTTAAATCCGCCGGTCAAGACCGTGTTTGCAGATTTTGTGTCAAGAATCCGGCTCATTGATCCAGACCTTGAGGCAGCCTTGGAGGAGCTTAAGGGAAAGATTGAAAATGATGTGTTCATGGAATGGGTGGATGCCTTAAAGTCCTGCCTGTATGACCGGTCATTAAAGACAACACTGACACCGATCGTGGTGAAACTGTCGGACATGCGCATCGTGAATGCGGAGCTGGAATATCTGGTATTTGAACCCAGAAAGGAATTTATCACAATGGTGGTGTTGGCAGTGGGGAATATCCCGCTGTTATATTTCCTGAACCAGTCCTGGTACGATACGCTCATGCATACCATCCCCGGACAGATTATGCTGGCAGTTACCGGCGCAATTATTTTTGTTTCCACGGCATGCGTCATAAAACTGACAAAGCCGATTGAATACCGGACATAAGGGGGAGGGATAAATTGAAAATCGTACTGATAGTTGTATTCATCCTGACGGCATGCGGACTGTTCCTTCTGCTGTCGGGCATCTTAAAGCTGCCGACACTGCGGACCGGCAGGGCGATGATGCAGTCAGGGAAGAAAGAAAAGAAACTGCAGAAAACACTGGATGCGTTCTACATGGACGGAGCGGCATACTTAGGAAAATACATCGGGATGAATGCCTACAAAAAAAGCAGGATGCAGAATGTCCTAAATGCGGCAGGACTTAAGATGACACCGGAAACCTATATGGCGTATGCCTATCTGAAGGCAGGGAGCATTTTTCTCCTGATCCTTCCGGCACTGCATGTATTTCCGCTGCTTGCCATCATGCTCGTGCTTTTAGGAGTCATGGTCTACTATAAGGAGACAAGAAAAGCAGAAGAGCTGGTAAGGGAAAAAAGAGAGCAGATCGAGGGAGAGCTGTACCGTTTTGTTTCCACCATCACACAGGAGCTGAAAAACAGCAGGGATGTACTTTCCATGCTGGAGCATTATAAGGAAAATGCCGGGGAGATGTTCCAGAAGGAACTGGACATTGTGTGTGCCGACATGCGTTCCAGCAGCTATGAGGCAGCACTCACCCGTTTCGAGGCAAGGCTCAATTCCCCGCAGCTCTCCGATGTGGTCCGTGGACTGATTGGTGTGTTAAGAGGCGATGACGGTGCAGTGTATTTCCAGATGCTCACACACGACTTCAAGCAGGCAGAACTGCAGAGGTTAAAGGCAAAGGCAGCAAAAATCCCGCCGAAAATCCGTGTCTTTTCTTTTGCCATGCTCTTATGTTTCCTTGCAACCTATTTTGCCATCATCGGCTATGAGATCATAAAGTCCATGGGAACACTGTTCTGATAAAAGCGCAGGAAGGAGAAAAAATGAAGCGGATCTATAAAATTATGAGGGACAAAAAGGGGGAGGGATATATCGATGCGGCAGTCGTTGTATTCTGTGTGATGTTTGTCATTGCCCTTGGCGTCAGGATATTTCCGGTTTTTATCACGAAGATACAGCTTGACAATTTTGCAGACGAGCTGGTGAGGGAGGCAGAGATCAGCGGCAGGGTTGGAAGTGAGACAACCGCAAGGCAGAGAACCTTGGAGAAAAAAACAGGGATACATCCAGCCGTAAGCTGGTCAGGGACCGGAAAAATCCAGTTGAATGAAGAGGTGACGGTAACACTGACGTTACAGAAAGACCTCGGACTTTTTGGAAAGTTAAGGTCGTTCCCGGTAACCATAAGGGCGAGGGCATCGGGAAAGAGTGAGGTGTATTGGAAATGAGAAAATGCTATCAGAGTTTCAAAAGACTTCTGACAGGGCAGGAGGGAAGCATGGCTCCGGTTGCTGTAGCTGCAGCGATAGCCATGCTTTTTATTATCCTTGGTGTTTCAGAATACATGCGCCTTGTCATCACGGCAGCCGGAATCAAAGATGCCATGGAATCTGCCGTAGTTTCCGTGGTAAACGACAATTACAATGAAGTTTATCATGGTGTCAGGGAAGGATATGCTGCAGGATATGAGCCGGACGATACGGGATTTGCGGCATCCGTGGACCATGGGGATATCTATGGCAGGATGTGTTTTCTGCTTGGTCTGGAAGAGGATGGGAACAGTTATGTCCGCTATAACAACAGTGGTGAACTGGAGTACAGGCTCAAAAATCTTTCTGTGGACATCCACAACACGGCACTGGCATCGCCGGGAGGAACTTATTATGCGGATGCAGAGGTCACGATGGAAGTGCCTGTGCGTTTCGCAGGAAAAATCTTGTCGAATATGTCGGTCAGGTTGAAGGTGAGGGCAGCCTACCGGGAGAAATTTTAGTAACATGTTACAGATATCGTAAGACTTATTACATTTCCATAGACTTTCCAGACGTTCTATGGTAGCGTGTGAACTACGAAAATCAATCAATCGAAAAAACATAAGGAGGGAATGCCATGAAAGATAAGACAAAAAAGTGGCTGGCAATCGCAGGACTTCTCGCAGTATGTGCAGTGCTTGTGTTTGGAATCAGCAGAGTGCTCTACCATGAGCCGGACAGGGAGGCACAGGCCGTGGAGAGAGAATCAGAGGAGACAGAACTTTTTGTGGAGACAGAAACACCGGAACCTGTGCAGGCAGAAAGCACAGAAGCAGAGACGGAAGAGCCGCTTGTGATCGAGACGGAGACAGGGACTTCCGTAAATGACAGGGAGCAGGAAATTCAGGAAACCCCGGAGAAAACAGAAGAGGAAAAACCGAGTGAGCCGCCTGCACTGTCTGAGGGAACAGCCACGAACCAGCCGGATACACCGCCGTCCTACGAGGAGGAAAAACAGGAGGAACCGGCTCCGGCAGAGAACCAGACACCAAAGACAGGTGATACCAAAGACGGCATGGTATATGTGGAAGGCTTCGGATGGATTACCGATGAAGGGGAAGGCTCAGGCACCTACGCAGATGACATGTATGAAAATGGCAATAAAATCGGAATCATGGACTAAGTTGGTGACAAGAAATGTTGTTTGATATAAACTGATAACAAGCGGACAAGGAGGCTCTTGGATTATGTACAAACAACGTATATCATATGCAGATTATGTGGAAGAGGTAGAAAGATTATATAAAATTGAAAGAAGAGAGATTTATTTTGGTTTTGTAATCCGAGATTTTATACAATCGATCCTTACAGAAAGTGAACAATTGGTAGCAGTTTGGGATAACAAAGGATACAAGGATGATACCAAAAATCCACTTCATAAGCGTAAAAATTATGCGGATTCACATAGCTTGCAGGATTTTATTATCGTTCCGGAACAATATAGCTATACGAATACTACAAAACCATATGTTTCGATTGAGCTGAAAAAACCCAATTTGGAAAATTATCAAGGGTTAGAATTGGGAAAAAACAAAAAACAGATAGAAGCAGAGTTTGAATATTGTGATTTTATTATTTTGACAGACTGTGTTACATGGATGTTCCTAAAAAAAGATGAACCTGTAAAAGATGAAAAAGTTGTTTGTCTGATACAGGAGGGAAAATGGTTACAAATGGAACAAATGGATTTCAATAACGAGCGTATGGGGAACATTCATATGAAGGAACCAGAGCAATGGGATGATTTGGTTAATACGATTAGAGCATTTGTAGCAGAAGCCAAAAAACAGAGAAAAGAATAATGTGTTAGTGAAAAGCAGATTCGTAAAAACGGTCTGCTTTTTTTGTGAGGAAAAAGAGATGAAGTTATTAAAACAAGTAGTATTGCTTCTTGCAATTATGCTTGCCATGGCGATGCCGGTATCGGTTTATGCAGCCGGGGAAGGGAACATCGACAATGGCGGTGGAGGTATGGGAGCAGGAACGGGAACTAATTTTTGGAGCAGCCACGATGAGGGGGTGCGTGTGACGGTAATCAGAGCCAGCGACGGTGCAGTCGTGTCAGCATCCATTGACCTTACCAACAAGCATCCGACTGATATCCGGGTGCATTTTGGAAAAGTAAGCAAGACTTCCTACAGGAATGGCGCAGGACTTTCTGCAAGGATGGGAGGCTATACGTTTTATAATCCTGCACAGTCCCTGCCACAGATCATCAGCACATCAAGAGGCGGGGCGAACCTTACAGCCATCAAACAGTACTTTACGGACGAGCAGGTGATCAGAGCCATTGCAGGATATGTCGGCATGGATTTCCAGACGCTGACAAACGGAGAGTACAAGCTGTTATTAGAGCCAATCGCATATGTGACGTTTGAGGGAGTCCGGACTGCGTTTACCGCCACGGAAGCAGCAAAATACAATCAGTTAAGGGGCGGTTTGTTGCGAAAGAAAATGCCGTCCCTTTCCCATAAAAACCTGCCGCTTGCCATGTTTTTGGAAACATCGGATTTAGGGTATCCGGCTTGGAGCGGTTCTAAGACAGAGAAAGCAAATGATGAGGATATCATCCGCGCATTAGGACTTGGCATCGTGCGGTTTAATGAGGTGATCACACCGGAAGTCATCGAAGCGGACTATGAATACCGTGTGGATACGGATGTGATAACGGCGGTCACAGTCAGTGGAGGACAGAGCGATCCAGACAACTCCGTCACCGTGACATTTTCTATCCTGGGAAGAAGCTACAAGGTTGAAAACGTGTATTACCCGGAGGATGGACAGCAGCTCGTGTGGGTAAAATGGCATACCCCATCCACAGAACAGCATATCACGATTAGCGTGACCGCCAGCGGAGGCAGTGCATCCGTGAGCCGGGGAACCATCACGGCGAACATTGTGGATCTGGATGACAATCCACCGCCCAATCCTGTTGCAGATGACAGAAATGATGGATACCGGAAAGAGAATGCAGTGATGCCTGTAAATCCAGAAAAGACACAGGCGGCATGGAGTGTCTGGAAAGCCAAGTGGAAGGAAAAATGGGTATGGCACAGTGACTGGAACTGGGAGTCAGAGGACCATTCGGCAAGCTGTGAGGCAGGATGCACACAGAGCCATGGACACTGGGAGGATGATGGCGAGTATGTGGATGAAGGCTGGTGGGAATTTGAAGAGAAACATTATTCGGCATCCCTGACTGCGGATATGCATCTGGTCACCGATGAAAAGGCACCGACAGCAAATGGCATAGTTACAAAAAGCGGGTACGGTGTGAATGTCTCCCTGAGTGTAAGGGCATCAAGCAGCCAGACATCTGCAACAACGGCACCGCAGACGGCAGTCAGTTATTTCCCGGAATTTTATTACGAAACCTACTGGCGGCTTTTAGAGAGAACCCGAAATGGATACAGTGCGGTCTTTGAATTTAAGAATAATGAGTATTCCACTTATTACCGGAGGACACATTTCACACCGGTCTGGATGCCGGACGGGGAGTACCGGGTATATACTTATCTGCTTGACTGTTGGACACCGGATGGAATGCTTTCCATGAACCTGTCAGACGCTGTGCAGATATCGGGAAGCCTGTGGGATGACTGGCATATCGCACCACAGAATGTGAGGTAGGAAATGGGATATGAGAGAATCCAAAAGCCGGAAGGACTGCTCTACCATTACACTCGAAAAGAAAATCTGGAATCCATCTTAAGGGATGGAAGGATACGGAAATTTTGTGACAGGGAAACATGGTTCACAAAATCCCTTGCAGATACGCTGCGGCTTATGTCACTCACGGTGATGCAGGAGGGAGCAGCTTATTATGATGCGAGGGGCAGGCTGCAGCGTTACCCGGCATTTGTGCCGGAGGATTATGTAGTTTTAGAACTTACCCCGCGCTACCAGAGCGGGGAATGGGTGATCTGGAATCAGGAACTTCCACCTAATGCGCCGGAGTCCGTAAGGGAGCTTGCGGAGGAGTTCAGCCACTTAAAACTCGGATACCGTGGAGATTTAAAGTTCTGGGAGAATCCTGTCATTTATGAGATGACAGACCTTTTGGAAGAACCGGAGCAGACCAGTGAAATGAAAATGCAGTAAAAAAACAGAAAAAAGGAAAGGAAGATCAGATGAAGAAAAAGAAATGGATGATGATGGCAGTGATGGTGCTTGCACTTACGATGATGTTTGGAACTACAGTATATGCGTCAGGAAAAGGGGACGTGGCAGGAGCAATCGAGGGTACATGGCAGGATGCCTCCGCACAGATCAAGACAGTAGTCAATAAGGTGGTGTTCCCGGCAATCGACCTGATACTTGCCGTATTCTTCTTTGCAAAGCTGGGTACTGCATACTTTGATTACCGAAAACACGGGCAGTTTGAATGGGCGGCACCCGCAATCCTGTTTGCGTGTCTGGTGTTTACGCTGACGGCACCGACCTATATCTGGAAAATCCTTGGCATATAGGGGATGGTGAGAAAGAAGGTGTCAGATGTTTATATTTGATTTTGTTGCGGAAACCGTACTAGACCAGATCATCGACTGGCTGTATGGGAAGATCGTTGGATTTCTCAATGATTTTTTTGCAATGATGAACAATATGGGGGTGGAATTGTTTGACCTGCCGTGGGTGAATGCAATTACCACTTTTTTTAGTTGGCTTGGCTGGGCATTGTTTGTGGTAGGGCTGGTGGTCGGAGCTTTTGAATGTGCCATAGAGTATCAGGGAGGAAGGGGCAGTATCAAGGATACTGCCTTAAACTATGTCAAGGGATTTATGGCGGTCAGCCTGTTTTCCATTCTTCCGGTCAACTTATACTCCCTAAGTGTGTCGCTGCAGAGTTCCTTCGGATCGGCATTATCCGGCATTACAGATGCGGAAAGCATCGGGATGACTGCACAGCAGGTGCTTATGTCAGCCGCCATGCCGGGAGTGGGGAATCCGATCCTGCAGATATTCTGTGCCGTGATGATGGGGTATGCCGTGATAAAAGTGTTTTTCGGAAACCTGAAAAGAGGAGGCATCCTGCTCATACAGATCGCAGTTGGAAGCCTTTATATGTTTTCTGTTCCAAGAGGATATATTGACGGTTTTACCCAGTGGTGCAAGCAGGTCATTGGAATCTGTCTCACCGCTTTCCTGCAGTCCACCATGCTCACGGCAGGACTCATGATCTTCAAGGACCATCCTCTGCTTGGTCTGGGTGTCATGCTTTCCTCCACGGAGGTGCCGAGGATTGCCGGACAGTTCGGACTGGACACCAGCACAAAGGCAAACCTGATGAGCGGAGTTTATGCAGCGCAGACAGCCATCAACATTTCAAAAACGGTTGTCAAAGCAGTGGCAGCATAAGGCGGTGAAAGGATGGAGAAAAAGCTGGGGAGTCTGTTCGATGGGATCGGGGGATTTCCATTGGCAGCAAAAAGAAATGGCATACGACCTGTGTGGGCGAGTGAGATAGAAAAGTTTCCCATGGCAGTTACCATGTACCGGTTCCCGGAGATGAAACACATGGGAGACATTACAAAACTGCATGGGGAAAACCTCCCGGTTGTGGATGTGATAGCCGGGGGTTCGCCATGTCAGGACTTATCCATTGCCGGGAGACGCGCAGGACTTGCGGGGATGCGTTCCGGTCTCTTTTTAGAGCAGGTACGCATCATAAAAGAAATGCGCAGGCAGGAGGAAAGGAGGAAAAACAGCAGTGGAAGGAGAGCAGATGTCCCTGTTCGACCTCGGTATATGGTCTGGGAAAATGTGCCGGGAGCCTTCTCAAGCGGAGAACCAAAAGGAGCAGATTTTAAGAGAGTCCTCGAAGAAGTCTGTGGTATATCGGAGGAGTCCGTATCTTTACCTGGACCGCCGGATGGGGCATGGACTCCTGCCGGGATTATTCTGGGACAGGAATTCTCTGTTGCTTGGAGAGTACTGGACGCTCAATTTTGGGGAGTCCCCCAGAGACGCAGAAGAATCTTCCTTGTCGCAGATTTTGGAGGCCACAGTGCCGGAGAGATATTATTTGAGTCCGAAAGCGTGTGGAGGCATTATCAGGAGAGCAGGGAACAGAGGGAAAAAGCTGCCGCCGATCTTGGAGGCGGCACTTTTGATGCAGGCACAGGAGCCGACATCGTGTGTCTGATGGATCAGGGAGGACAGCGGATGGATGTGTACCGGAACCTTATCGGTACACTTCTGGCACACAGTTCAAGCACACCGCCCATTATCATGGCGAGCAGTCAGGCAAATGCAGAAATCGGGATCGGATACTGTCCGACCATTACAGCAGCGGCAGGGATGGCAGGCAATAACCAGCCGATCCTGTTTGACAATCACGGACCGGACACCCGCTACAGCGGACCGGTGAAAGTGGCACAGACCATTACTTCTGCACTGGGGACGGGAGGCAACAATACGCCGCTTGCTGTTCATGGAGAACCCTACTGCATCGCCGGAAATGTCATCAACCGTCAGGATAAAAACGGGGGAAACGGCTGCGGCTATCAGCAGGGAGTCAGTTATACGCTGACAACAGAGGACAGGCACTGTGTGGCATACACGGATGACCTGCAGAGAAAAAAGCGTGTGAGGAAACTCATACCGCTTGAGTGTGAAAGACTTATGGGATTCCCGGACCACTGGACGGACATTCCGGGAGCAAGTGACAGTGTCCGGTACCGGGCATTGGGAAACAGCGTGGCAGTGCCGTGTGTGGAATATATCCTCTGTGGCATTGCTTATTTTTTAGAAAGACAGGAGGGAGAACGGGATGTACATATACCCGGATAATCTGAAATCGAAAGCGAGCATGTGGCTGTGGGAGCTAAAAGACCTTGCAGTGACAGGAATCATCGTACTGATATCCGTGTTTGCATTTGCCTATGCAAAACTGTGGTTCCCGATGGTGATAGCAGGTGTATACGCATTTTTAACGATACAGGTGGAGGATACCACCATCTTAAAATTTATCCGCTATGCATGTGCGTATTTTTTGGTGGAACAGCAGCATTATGAATGGAGGTATACCGCAAATGAAACGGAAGAATGAACAGTCCACAAGGGAGCTGATGGGGACAAAAGAACTGTCGGATTACAGCATCCGCACCTACCGGAAGGACGAGCTGGTCTATTTTCTGATCCAGCCGAGCAACCTGTCCGTGTTGTCGGAGGAGAGCCTTTCCGCAAGAATCTATGGACTCATGACGGTATTAAAAGGCATCACAGAAATCGAGATGATGTGCTTAAATTCCCGTGAAAATTTTGAGGACAACAAAAGATATTTAAAGAACCGCGCGGAGGAAGAAACCAACCCGACTGTGCGGAAACTGCTGGAACTGGATGCAGGACACCTTGACCGGATGCAGGTGCAGATGGCAACGGCGAGGGAGTTTTTACTGATTATCCGGCTGAGAAACCAGAAGGAGAATGAGGTGTTCGCTTACTTAAACCGTATCGAAAAAATGCTGGTGGAACAGGGATTTACATCCAAAAGAGCGGATGAGGAGGACATGAAGAGGATACTGGCTGTTTACTTTGAACAGAATGTCACAACGGAAAAATTTGAAGAATTTGATGGAGAGAGGTGGATCATTTTAAATGAATAACAACAGAAAGAAAAAAACACAGACACAGACACCGGGGGAAGAGAGGCTTAAGTGTTTCCTTGATATGATCGCACCGTCCGTCATCCAGTTTTACACGGATCATTATATCTGCGGGAATACGTTCCGCAGTGTCTGGGCACTCAGGGAATATCCGACTGCAACGGATGAGCAGGCAATCCTGCGCCATCTTGGGGAAAAGGATGGCGTGACACTGCGTATCTATACCAGACAGGTCACACCGGCAGAGGAGAAAAAAATCATCAGCAATGCGGCAAACAAGAACCGCATGAAACAGGGAAATACAGAAAATTTACAGGAGACAGTCACGGCAGCGAGCAACCTGCAGGATGTGACCAACATCATTGCGACCATGCACCGCAACAGGGAGCCGTTACTGCATACGGCTGTGTATCTGGAGTTATCCGCAGCGGACATGGATAAGTTAAAGCTGCTGCAGACCGAAGTGTTGACAGAACTCATCCGTTCCAAACTGAATGTGGATAAGCTGCTGTTGCGCCAGAAGCAGGGGTTCTTATGTGTGCATCCGGCTGGCAGGAATGTCTTTCTGGAGCAGTTTGAACGTGCGCTTCCGGCTTCAAGTGTGGCGAACCTGTTTCCTTTTAACTACTCCGGCAAGACCGATAAGAACGGATTTTATATCGGGAGGGATAAGTTTGGAAGCAATGTCATTGTAGATTTCAACCAGAGGGCGGATGACAAGACGAATGCCAATATCCTCATCCTTGGAAACTCCGGGCAGGGAAAATCCTACCTGTTAAAACTGATACAGACCATCCTGCGTGAGTCCGGGATGAAAGTCATCTGCCTGGACCCGGAGCATGAATATGTTGACCTGACCGGAAATCTGGGAGGCTGTTTTGTGGATCTGATGAGCGGGGAGTATATCATCAATGTGTTAGAACCCAAAACATGGGATGAAAACGGCAGCCCGGAGGATACGGAGGCACCCTATGCATTCCGCTGTTCCTCAAAATTAAGCCAGCATATCTCCTTCTTAAAAGACTTTTTCCGAAGCTATAAGAATTTTACGGACAGCCAGCTTGACACGATAGAAATCATGTTGGCGAAACTTTATGAGAAGTGGAACATAAGGGACGATACGGACTTTGGCAGGCTTACGCCAAAGGATTACCCGGTCCTGTCTGACCTTTACGATCTGATGGAGGAGGAATACAAGCATTATGATGCGAAGAAGAAACAACTGTATACCGCAGAGCTTCTGCAGGAAATCTGTCTTGGACTTCACTCCATGTGTAAGGGAGCGGAGTCCAAATTTTTTAACGGACATACGAATATCACGGACAGCAGCTTCCTGACGTTCGGTGTCAAGGGACTGCTTCAGGCGAGCAAAAATGTGAAGGATGCCATGCTGTTTAATGTGCTTTCCTACATGTCTAATGAACTTCTGACCAACGGGCATACGGCAGCCTGCATCGATGAGTTTTATCTGTTCCTTACCAACCTGACCGCCGTGGAATATATCCGCAACTTTATGAAACGTGTGCGTAAAAAGGACAGTGCCGTCATCCTTGCCAGCCAGAATCTGGAGGACTTCAATATCGATGGAATCCGGGAGTACACGAAACCGCTATTTTCCATCCCAACCCATGTATTTCTGTTCAATGCGGGAAACATCGATTCCAGATTTTATATCGATACCTTGCAGCTTGAGCAGAGCGAATACAACCTGATCCGCTATCCGCAGAGGGGCGTGTGTCTCTATAAATGCGGCAATGAACGTTACAACCTCATGGTACATGCACCGGAGTACAAGGAGAAACTGTTCGGAAGTGCCGGAGGACGATAAGGCAGGGAAAAAGGAAGGAGGGATGCCAGACTATGGACATGAGGGAGCAGAAATTCGGCATTGAGATCGAGATGACAGGCATTACCAGACAGCGTGCTGCGGAGGTTATGGCAGCCTATTTTTCCTCTGTAGCCAGCTATGACGGTGGAAGCTATGAAGTGTACAGTGTCAGGGATGCGGCAGGCCGCAGGTGGAAAGTCATGTATGACTCCAGCATTGAGGCACAGAAAAAAGGCGGCGGTTATGCGGGGAGTGAGTACAAGGTAGAATTTGTTTCCCCCATCTGTGAATATGCGGATATCCCTGTCATACAAGAACTCATCCGGCAGCTCCGGCATGCAGGTGCAGTGGCAGGAAAGAATACAGGCATCCATGTGCATATCAACGCGGCACCCCATGATGCAAGGACACTGCGGAACATCACCAACATCATGTACAGCAAGGAAGATTTGATCTATAAGGCACTTCAGGTAGATGTAGAGAGGGAGCATCGTTACTGCCAGAAGGTGGAAGAGGACTTTTTGCAGGAACTGAACCGGAAGAAACCAAAGAGTCTGGAGGAAGTGAGCAGGATCTGGTACAAGGGGGTTGATGGAAGGCACAGGCATTACCATGAAAGCCGTTACCACTGTCTGAATCTGCACAGCGTGTTCCAGAAGGGAACGATTGAGTTTCGTCTGTTTAACTCCACTACCCATGCAGGAAAAATAAAGGCATATATCCAGCTCTGCCTTGCCATTTCTGCGCAGGCATTGAACCAGAAATGTGCCAGCCGGATCAAGACTGCCAGCACCAACGAAAAATATACATTCCGTACCTGGCTGTTAAGGCTGGGAATGATCGGGGATGAATTTAAGACGGCGCGGAAGTTTCTTCTGGAAAATCTGGAGGGCGGCATTGCATGGAAGGACCCGGAACAGGCTGTGAGACAGAAGGAAAGACTGCGTGCGATGAAAGAAAAGAAAGAACTGGAAATCGGACATGCACAGCAGGCAGACAGCATGGAAGAAGAGGTGCCGGAGGATGCACAGGGAATGAACATGACCATGTAAAAACAAAACGCAGAGAAAGGAAACAAGAATATGAACATGACAGGAAGAAGATATATTGCATACGGCTCGAACTTAAACCGGGCGCAGATGGCACTGCGCTGCCCCGATGCAAAGGTGGTAGGAACCGGGGAAATCAAGGACTATGAGCTGTTGTTCCGTGGAAACAGGAACGGGGCGGTAGCTACGGTGGAGCCGAAAAAAGGGGAGAGTGTACCGGTGTTAATCTGGGAGATTAGTCCGAGAGATGAGTTTAACCTGGACCGTTATGAGGGATATCCGAGACTGTATGGAAAAGAAATGCTGGAAGTGGAGCTGGATGGAAAACGGGAGAAAATGATGGCATATACCATGACGGAGGGGTATGCCATGGGAGTCCCTTCGGAACATTACCTTGCTACCATCCGCACCGGATATCAGGAGGCAGGATTTGATGAGGATGTTCTGATGGCAGGTGTTGAAAAGAGCAGGGAACGAATGAAACAGGAGATGGAAGCAGAGAGAATGGAGGAAGCACCATGGAGCCAGCAACTGCCGCTCTGATCGCAAGGGCAGCCATAGCAGCCGGAACCAATAAAAAAGTGTGGACAGGGATTGCCTCCGTACTGGCAGCCTTGTGTCTTCCGGTCATCCTTGCCGTCATGTGCTACATTAGCATTGCCTCCGGTGGAACAGAGCATAACCGGGCGGCAGTGCATCTGGCATTCGATGGAGGGGAAGCACCGGATGGAATGCCTGCGGATTATCAGGCTTATGTCCGCCAGATGCAGGAAAGTTTTGCGGAGCTGGATGCCATATTAGATGACATTGATGGCATGACAGAAGGGGAAGTGTGCGACAGGTATCTGGTCAAATCCGTTTTTTATTCTCTGTATTTCGGCGCAGACCGGGTACGGCTTGAGACGGATGATTATAAAAAATTCGCAGACTGTTTTGTGGATTATGAGGAACGGACACAAAACATAGAGCAGGAGGACGGGACCGTCACGCTGGAAAAATATACCGTGGCAGTTGCCATTGGGGATAAGACAAAATTCTTCCAAAAACTTGCATCCGACTATGGAGTTACCGCAACTTATGAACAACAGTCCAATGCAGTCAATGTGTGGTATGTGGCAAAGTATGACACGGCAGCCCCGACAGAGGGGGATGAATTTTCCGACTGGGGCGGCTGGAACGGGGCAGGGGCTATCCCTGTGTATGATCTGCCGGCCAACGGGAATGGGAGTGATATCGTACAGCTTGCATTATCAAGACTGGGGCATCCGTACTCGCAGGCACTCCGCGGAACCGGGAATTATGTCGACTGCAGTTACCTGACGCTGTGGTGTTACAGACAGATAGGAATCTCCCTGCCGGGAACGGCGGCAGAGCAGGGAAGATATATGGTGGAGCATAACCTGACGGCTGCAAAGGAATCACTGCAGCCGGGGGACCTTGTGTTCTGGAGCCACAAACCAAACGGAAGATACATGAACATCACGCATGTGGGAATCTATGCCGGGGATGGCATGGTCGTGGATGCGTCCTATTCCAAAGGGAAGGTGGTGTACCGTCCCCTGTTTGACAACGATAAGCAGGTACTGTATGGCAGACCGCAGTAAATTTTTTGATGCCGCAGGCATCTGTTTTCCGCCAGAAAATAGAAATGAAGGAGGAGCGATATGGCAGAAAAAGAAATAAAAATCACATTTGCCGGGGAGAAACTGGAGGCATTAAGTTTCTTTCTGGCAGAACAGGGAGGAAAAACCGTGGAGGAGCTGTTGAAGAGCCATCTCGATAAATCTTATGAGAAAAATGTTCCTGCACAGGTCAGAAAATTTGTGGAGAGCAGGATGGAAACTCTACAGGAGACAGCAAATCAGGAGCAGGAATCCCAGAGAACGGGAGGCACAAGACAGCAGAGAGCATCCGGCAGGCGGAGCAGGGAGACACAGAATCAGGAAGAGCAGCCGAGAGAGCCGGTGCTGGAAACTGTGGAAGAGACAGCAGAAAATACGATGAGCATGGGAATGTGAGGCGGATAAGTGAACGGATATGAAGAGAAAATAAAAGACCGTCTGTTTCTGGAAGTGTGCAATGCGGCAGGCAGAGAGGAATGGGACGGACTGGCGCATCAGCAGAAGGAAAACCTCATGCTGGTATGCCGTCTCAGCGGGTATGACGAAAAGTTTCAGAGGGACTGCGGACTTGTCACCAGAGAGCAGATGGAGCATTGGGGGATAGAAGAAGAGGTGCTTTTTCAGGATGCATGGGCAAATATGTTTGCAAAACGTCCGCCGCTCCTTATGGATTTTGAGGATGCCTACGGGCATCACTATGACCAGAATATCCTTTCGATGGAGAAAAAACCGGAGAGAATCTGGAGGACGGATGCCGACTTTTATGTCCTTACCAACAACATGGATCATGGGGCGGTGTACATGATGGACGAGGCAACGCTGCAGAAATCAGCAGAAAAGCTGGATGGAAATCTGATCGTCCTTCCGGCATCCATCCACGATGTGTATCTCATGGTGGAGCGGGAAGGTCTTGACATGGAACGGCTGAGGAATGGGGTATATGGAGCAAACAGGGCGTTCCCGGAGGCAGACTATCTGTCCGATGAGATTTACCGATATGACAGGGATACGCACAGGCTGTCAGTCATACCGGGGAGCGTGCAGGAAGAGCAGGCAGGAATGGTGCTGTATCAATAGTGTGTTTTTCTGAAAATAATTTCAACTGAGAGTTTAAATTTGGAGGTAAAGTGATGAAACAGGCAGTCGTTACAATCAAATATGATGAGGAAAAGTTAAATGCTGTGAAACAGTATATGGGAAAAAAGGACGCAGATTTTGATGCGGAACTGAAGGAAGTCCTTGGAAAAATGTATGAGAAATATGTGCCGCAGGCGGTCCGTGAATACATTGAAAGCAGAGGGGATGTGCCGCCTGCAATCAAAAAGGCAAACCGCCAGCAGGGAAAAAACAGTGCGGCATCCGGCAGTGCTGCGGAGAATGAGTAGGGAACGGAGGAAGCATGGACAAGATAAAGATTCTGAAAGTAGAGCCGGGGAAACCTCCCTGTGTGAAGGAGATTGCGAATGACTTTAAGGCAAGTCAGGTAGAGGTGGAGGGAGACATTGAGTGCGTTGGTTTTGGAGATGGATGTGTGGCAGTAATCAACGCTGAAGGAAAACTAAATGGAATGCAGCCGAACCGCAGGAATGGTGATGACATCATCTGCGGTCCATTTTTTATCTGTGGGGATAGCCCGGACGGTGATTTCATTTCCCTGACGGAGCAGCAGATCGAGGAATATACCAGACGATTTGGAGAGATTGAGCAGTT
Organism: Waltera acetigignens; assembly: GCF_025567015.1. NCBI lineage: Bacteria > Bacillati > Bacillota > Clostridia > Lachnospirales > Lachnospiraceae > Waltera > Waltera acetigignens. The sequence continues at coordinate 48,919 of NZ_JAOQJO010000023.1, forward strand.
TACAGGGCAGGAACCGGAACTGGAGCCGCATATGACCATCCTCGCTTTTTAAGAAAGTGACAGGACAATGGAAAGGAAACGGCACAGACACCGCCGTGTGAGCCTGCGTGTGGCAACGTGTGCCGTTATTCTGCAAAACTGGATAAAGTGACCGATTAAGCTATATTCTGCCCTGTATGAGCCGATTTGGAGAAAATAACAGAAAACCCGGAGTGCGGAGGCATCCAAGACTCCGAAAATGGGGATGAAACGGGGCTGTAAAACAGGGTCGAAAATAGTGCAGGTTAAAGGGGTTATGCCGCAAAAGAGCGGCTTAACCCGTCAGACACCCACCGGCAGAGCCGTTGGGCAGTTCTAAGCATGGCATAACTTTTTTGGAAGATTCGGAAAGGTTATGCCATTTTTATTTTTGTTACAGTGCAATCAGGCAGTAGAGGCCGGCAGAAGTTATGCCTTTTGCAGAAACAGGAAAAAAGTCTATAGACAGAGGAAAAAGAAGGAGGAAATGAGTAGTCCCATGGGGTGAGGTGCGCACCACTACCAGAATGGGACGATGAAAGTATTGGAATTATTTGCAGGAACAAGGAGCATTGGGAAAGCCTTTGAACAACGGGGACATGAAGTATTCAGTGTGGAATGGTCGAAAGATTTTGAGAATATTGATCTGTATGATGACATCAACAAGGTGACGGCAGAGGATATCTTAAAACTTTTCGGGAAACCGGATGTCATCTGCTGCATACAGCCGCCGTTATCCGGCGATCTGCCAGCAGACCCGGAAACGGGCTGCAGGGAATTTGACATTGAGAAAGACCGCTTCTCTTTCCGCCTGACCGCCCCATACAGTGAGGAACGCCGGAGAACCGACAGCGAAGCAGCGAAAGCTAACGCAAGCAATCTCACGCGAGGTGTGGTATAATTTTTTGAAAAAGTTTGAAATTTGATGTAGTATTCGCCGCTAAAACCGTAGTATATAGGTGAAGCCAGAAAGGAGGCGGTGTGATGATAGACGATGAAAAAATCATAGAAATGTTTTTTGAGCGTTCAGAACAGGGCATGCGGGAACTGGACATAAAATACGGAAAAGTCTGCCACAATCTTTCCTACCATATCGTAGGGAGTCGGTGGGACGCGGAGGAATGTGTAAATGATGCTTATTTAGCCGCATGGAACGCCATTCCACCAGCACGACCTAATCCGCTATTGTCTTATCTTGTGAAAATCGTTCGGAACATTTCACTCAAAATCTATTGGAGAAAGGAAGCAGCCAAACGAAGCAGCCATTACACGATTGCTTTGGAAGAAATTGAAGCCTGTATAGCAGCCCCGAACACAGTAGAAGCAGAAATTGACGCCAGAGAATTAGCCCGTAGCATTGAAAGTTTTTTGGACACGCTGACTACCGAAAACCGCGTTATCTTTATGCGCCGCTATTGGTTTGCTGACAGCTACAAGGACATAGCCGAGTTTATGGGGCTTTCGGAGAAAAACATCTCTGTCCGGCTGACCCGTATCCGCGAAAAAATGAAACAATACTTGATTGAAAGAGAGGTATTCATATGAACGCAAAGAAGTTTTCCGACGCTATGAGCGAACTTGATACAAAATATATCGATGAAGCCCTCAGCTACAAGAAGAAAGCCAAAATGTCCATTTGGGTAAAGTGGGGAGCTATTGCAGCTTGCTTGTGCTTGATGATGCCATTGACCGCATTTGCCATTGATATAATTCAATATAATGCAGCGGTTGATTATCTCAATTCTCTCGGCATTGCTGTTGAAGATTTGAGCGACTATTCTCATAAAGAAATAAAAGAAGCTGTGAAAACGATTGACGCAGGAGAAAGTAGCCCGTTGACCGAAGAAATTCGTAGTCTAATATCAGAAAACAAAGAACCAATTGATACACCGACACAGGTAACATCCGAGCAAATTAAACAACTAACACCAACAATGACAAGAACAGACATTCTTTCTCTTTTAGGTAACACACAAGATATTGGATCGGGTATTTATATATATCTTTACGAAGTAGACCAACAATACCTGCTGCGTATTCCTTTTGCAAGCGATGAGGCACAATTAGGTGTAACAGGAGAAGATTTGCTAAAGGCATTGGTTCCTATTTCTGGAGATATTGCTCCTATGGTCTATGTAAATGATACGCTTTATCGAATCGTTGACCTTCAACCCAACTTCGCAGATGAAAAAAGTTCTTTCAATTTGTTAGGAAAAATCGAAAGTACAGTTAGTTCTTCGGAAGAACCAAAAGAAAATTTCCAAGCAAATGATGATATTGTAGGAGCTGCGGTTTATCAGTATGGCGATAGAATTGTCGTTGAGATTGAGGGAAAATACTGGTTATATGAAAACTATCATAACACAGACCTCGACGGAACCCCAGACTAATATGCCTCACCCCAAAAAAACAGCCATACTTCTAATGAAGAAGTATCAGAACAAGGCTTTCTTGCAAAGTAAATAAGTTTTCCCTATTTTACAAGGGCAGCCGAGAAAATCGACTGTCCTTTTTCTATGCCTATGAGCAGGAGCGACCAACCATGACAAAGCCAAGAGAGAAAAGCAGAAACTGTGTGAGCATATTGTAGATATTTGTGAGGAGGGATGAGATGAATACAAAAGCAATTTATACCGTTCACGAAAACGGAAAGGAACACTATTTTTTTTCGGAACATGCTGGAGGGTTCAGTTACCCTTTTGCAGTAGCTGATTTTCTGCATAGTTTAAAAGGTGTTCTGAATGATCAAATGTCACCACAAAAAGGATTATGTGCGGCACCCATGCTGAAACAGATGAAAGGTAATTATTTATTCCCGGAAGAGATAGAGGGAGAAGAATTATTTACTGCGGTTAAAAAAGAGCAGATGTTTCAACTTGTGATGAAAGAACAGGCATCATTTGGAATTGAAATGGATATGGAACAGGATACGGTATCATTCCACTTCCGGGAGGGAGAGGAAGAACTGCAGGAATTTTGTGACATAGGATTTCCAAGGCATGGAGAAAGGGGAGAGTATAGCGGTGAAACCTTTTATTATGCTGCGGATAATCTGAGAGTCAAAAATATGATGGACGGAATTGAAATGCCAATCAGTGCGGAAAACGAAGAAGCATACAGGAGCATGATATTAAAGGCTGAGCAAAAACAAACTGAGGAGTAGAGTACGGGAATAAGCCAGCAGATGTTGGATAGTGTGTAGGGTGACAAACAAATTTTACAGAATGGCAATTTGTAGAGATTGGTGTGCTTATTTTTCTGAGGTTTATGACGATATATTACATAGCATTGAGTTAATTCTAAACGGATTTTGAATTTATTTACAAGGAGGTTTTTATATGTCGATGAATATTAGCGGATCAGGTAATACATATAATGGCATCAATACAAATAGCAAACAATATAAGGCTTTGAAAGAAAAAGGCTGGTTATCAGGCGTTATACAAAATGAATCCATGATGTCACCAGAAGAAAAAATGATATATGAAACGTTCGGTGGAAGAGATACGATTATTAAGAATTTGATGAAACAATTTGATTCGGATGGTGATTTACTGAATGCAAATGGAGTGGCAGGAATGGATGTTACTGGCAAAGGTACATCGTGGCAGAAACTTACGAGTGTATCTGAGGAATATCGTCAAAAGATGTTTGATAATGTGAAGAAGGAATTTATTCAGGAAAACGGTATTTCAAATGGTGACACAACGAAGCGTTCAGATATTTTCAAAGATTATCAGTTAAGTGTAAGTAAAGATAAACGTTTAAGTGGTACATGGACTTTAGAACAATATGAAGGACAGTATAGAGCCGCTATGTATGCAGCAGTGAAATCAGCTAATCCAAATTGGAAGCCGGGACAAAAGTTTGATACAAGCATTCTTGATAACGTTACAAGAGAATCAGTGGAATCTACTCTTGTAAAAAATGGTAATAGGTTAGTTCGTAATTCTATTGATGTATCAGTATAAAATACAATCACTTCAATTTGGGCTAAATAACCATTACCACAATTACAACTAAATAAAAACCCCGGTGTCAGAGCGTATAGAAAACAAATCTATGCGCTCTGTTTTTATGTAAAGGAGCAGATTTATGAAAAAATAGCAAGGCTGGACAGCGAGCCGCTGATAACACAAATTTACAAAGATAATTATGAAAAGGCAGTGTATGGGAACTGAAAAGATAAGAAAAGCATTTTATATTGAAGAAGAACTGCTGGGGCAGGTAGATGCCCTGTTACCACAGGCAGATGTGCGTTCACGAAACGAATTCGTCAATCGGGCACTGCGGTTTTATATCGGATATCTCACTTCGGAGAAAATAGAAAATTATATGCTGACAACCATCTCCTCTGTCATGCATGCAACGGTAAAGGACAGCGAGAACCGCATGGCTCGGGCAATGTATAAACTTGCAGTGGAAACTTCCAAGCTGTCCCATGTGATCGCATACAGCCATGGTGTGGATGAGCAGGCACTCGGAAAGCTGCAGGCGAAGTGTGCAGAAGAGGTGAAACGGATCAATGGAGCAGTGAGGTTTGAGGAGGCATATCAATATCAGCAGGGGGATCGTTTTTAAGAAATAATTTATTGAAATGCGGTAAGACTTACAGTATGATAAAAGAAAAGGAAGGAGTGGTACATGATGACACAGATGAAGGAACGGGCAGTTGAATTGATAGAACGTATTCCAGATGAAAAAATGTTTTATGTGATTAATATTCTTCAGAATCTTGAGGAAATGTCATCCAACAGACCTGCAGATAAGAAACAGGCAATGGAAGCACTCCAGAATGTGCTGAAGTTCAGCGGAAGATTACCAGAAGATTTTGACGCAGACAAGGAATTACAGGAGGCAAGGGAGGAAAAGTATGGTAATATTGGTTGACACAAATATTATTATAGATGCACTTGCCAATCGGGAACCATATGCTGATGATGCAAAAAGAATTATGGAAAAATGTGCGGCAAGGGAAATAACAGGAATACTTGCGGCACATAGCATACCAAACTTGTTTTATATTCTTAGAAAAAATTTCAGTCAGGAAGAAAGAAGATTTCTTCTGAAAAATTTATGTGAGATATTTCAGATTTCTGACTTGAATGAAAAGAAGATAGTAGCTGCATTGGAAAACAATGCATTTTCAGATTTTGAAGATGGTCTGCAGGAAGAATGTGCAGTTGAGTCTATGGCAGATTATATTGTTACACGAAATCCGGCTGATTTTAAGCATTCAAGAGTAAAAGTAATTCTCCCAGATGAGTTGTTGAGAGAGTTAGAAAAAAATTAATTATCAGAAGGGAATACAGGACCATTACTTCGGTAGTGGTCTTTTCTGTACTCTTAAAAGCTGTGAATTTATGAGGAGGAAACATAGTTGAAAGATTTTGAAGGGTTCATTAAGAACTATGCTACCAGAGATTTTATCTATTTTTTTGCAGAAAAATCTATTGAAATATATAAAAATCAAGTAGAAAAATTAGATGAACATTTGGTATGTAATATTACATTTCCTTTAAACATTATTCAGCATGGTTTTATACATAAGCAGGCAAAAGTCATGTTATCGGCATGGGATATTCCAAACATGGCATATCTTTCTATCACGAATTCCAATGATTACAGAAATGATATTATGACAGAACAATTAGCAGGAAGAGTGGTCAACCTGTATCGTGGGTATGAAAATAAGCATTCAGGAAGTGAATATATTGGAAATAATGGACTGCCTAGTATATTCAAATATTTGATGGGAATGTCATATGAACAATTTAAATACGCAAATCCGGCATGGATATATCAGAACTATAACCGCAATTACCATATGCTGATCGGTTCGCCTAATATTAACAGGGAAAAAATAGTTGATATCAATGTGATTACAAACGAATTATTTGGACTTACAGCAGAGGAATTGTTAGCAGTAGAATGGATTATCTGGTGGCTGTGTTCTATTTATCCAGATCCATTAAGCGCACCGGAAGAGTTATATAGAAAAAAAGAAAATAGCATCCTGACAAAGAAAAATCTGGAGCGGGTTATAAGTTATTATTCTGTGACCTATGAACAGGTGAGAAACTCATCATTGCGAAAACAGATTTTCTACAACAAACCATTTGTGATTACGCAAAAGACGAAAGAAACGATTGCAGTCAGTTTCTATTTGGTACAGATGATGATAGCAGATGGATTGTACTGGCTGATTCGGGATTACTATCACAACAATCATTGGGGAACCAAATTTATAATTGCTTTTGGAGAGATGTTTGAGGATTACTTTGAAGAACTGGCAGGTTTATATCTGCCCAAGAATTCATGGCATAAGATTCCAGAGGAAAGAAAAAAGAGTGCTGATTATTATGTTGAAGTGGATGAAGCGGTATTTTTGTTTGAATTAAAATCAGGATTACTTGGACTGGGAGCAAAACAGCAGGTGCCGGATGTTGGGCAGATTGATATATTTTATAACAGGAACATAAAAGAGGCATATGAGCAGTTGAAGGCATCAGAGCAGGAATATAAAGGAGAGAAACCTGTAATAAAGGTTTTTCTTTTGTATGAGAGTATGACCAATACACAGATGATAGTCGGCTCATTGCCGGAAATATTTGAGCAAGATCCAAGATGTTATATTATGACAATAGATGATCTGGAGATGCTTCTGGCAACCTATAAAAAGGATAAAAGTAGATTTGATGATGTTGTGAAAGCACTTGTTGAAAACAAAAGAGGAGGCAACGACTATAAGAGTGTTCTGGAAATATTGAATATATATCAGGCAGTTGGCGATATGCATTTTATTGGAGAAAGAGATTATTTCAATAAAATAGCAGAAAAGCTGAAAAAGGAATTAGGGACAGACCAATAAGGAGGACACCATGCCCAAACTTATCCTACGCTGCAACTACCTCAAAAACTCCCCGCCCGCACACCTTGCCAATTACATCAATTACATCGGCACCCGTGAAGGCGTGGAGAAGGTAGCCAGCACGACATCTTCGCTGCCAGCCACCGACCGGCAGAAAAGTCTGATTACAGATATTCTGTCGAAGATTCCCGATGCGAACCGGATGCATGAGTATCACGATTATATCCAAAGACCAACCAGAGAAAATGCATCTGAGTTTATCACGCAGGCGCTGGAGAATAACCTTGACATCATAGCGAAAAAGAAAAATTACATGGATTATCTGGCAAACAGACCGGGAGTAGAAATCATAGGTACTCACGGTCTGTTTTCAAATGAGGGAGAACCGGTGGTGCTGTCCTGTGTGGCAGAAGAGGTGGCAAATCATCCCGGTGTGATCTGGACGAATGTCATCAGCCTGCGGAGGGAGGATGCCGAGCGGCTAGGCTATGACAGTGCCGCACAGTGGCAGGCACTGTTGAGAAGCAGGGTGCAGTTGCTGTGCGAGAATTATAAGATAGACAGCCGGAACCTGAAATGGTATGCGGCATTCCACAATGAATCCCATCATCCCCATGTGCATCTGGTGGTCTATTCTTCTGATCCGTCCGAGGGATACTTGACGGCAAAGGGAATTGATGCCATGCGTTCTGCATACGCACATGATATCTTCCGGCAGGAGTTTCTAAGCATCTATGAGAAAGCAACCGAACAGAGAAACCAGTTAAAAGAGCAGGCAGAAAAAAGTCTGCTTTTTTTGTTGCAGCAAATGCAGGAGGGAGTCTGCCATCATCCCCAAATTGCACAACAGATGCAGCTTTTATCCAGACGGTTAAAAAATACCGGAGGGAAAAAGGTGTATGGATACTTAAAGGCAGATGTGAAGGCCATCGTAAATGACATTGTAGATGAACTGGCAAAGGAAGAGCGTGTGGCAGAATGCTATCAGGCATGGCTAAAAAGCAGGGAGGAGATACAGCATTACTATAAAGATTCGGAAATAGAGATGATACCGCTGTCACAGCAGAAGGAGCTAAAGAGCGTTAAAAATATGGTCATCCGTGAGGCAGTCCGTTTTGGAGAAGGGTATCTGTATCTGGAAGAAGCGGAAACAGGAATAGAACGGCTGGAAGAGATATCCGAACAGCAGACAGAAAGCCTTGCCACATTGCAGGGGGAGGACATGCCGGATATCATGCTTGGACAAACGGAGATGGAGGAGCAGGAACCAGACAGGCAGGAAGAAGAGCATGGGGAATCCGTTTCTTATTTTGCCAGATGGACGGACCGGTATAAAGAAGCGAGGGAATATCTCTATGGCACGATGGGGGAAGAACCAGATGAGGAGGCAGCTCATGAGATCATGCTGGAAGAGGCAGAGCAGGGAAATGCGTATGCCATGCACGACATGGGAAAGATTTATGCACAGGGCATTGGATGTGAAGCAGACAAAGAAAAGGTAGATGTGTGGTACAAAAAAGCATTGGCGGCAATGCATTATGTAGAGCAGAAGAAAAGTAACACCTATCTGGAATACCGCATTGGAAAAATGTATCAGTACGGACTTGGTACAGACGAGAATATGGAACAGGCAGGGGAGTGGTTTTCCAAGGCGGCAGCAAAGGAACATAAGTATGCGCTCTATTCCCTTGGCATGCTCTATCTGCAGGGGAAAGGAGTGGAGCAGGATGAGGAAACCGCATATAGTCTGCTGTTCCGTTCTTACAGCAAGGGAAATCCCTATGCGGCGTATGAACTTGGAAAACTGTATGAGACAGGATGCGGAACAGAGAAAAATCAGGAAAAGTCGGAAAATTGTTATCGTGTAGCCTTTCTAGGTTTTCTGAATCTTGAGAAAAGATCAAAGGATGATACGCTCTGGTATCGTATCGGCTGCATGTATCTGCATGGGATCGGGACAGAGGCAGACGAAACGAAAGCGGAACATTATCTGACAAAGGCATCTGATTATGGCAACACCCATGCCTCCTATCAGCTTGCCAGACTCTATATCAGACAGGAGAGCCAAAAGTTAAGCGGGGAGTCTGGGACAGCACCGGATTACGCAAAGATTGCAAAAGCGGTAAAGTGGCTGGAAGAATCAGCCGCACAGGAAAATCCGTTTGCGGATTATGCAATCGGACGGTTGTACAGGGAAGGCACACTGGTAGCAGAGGACATGGAAAAAGCAGTGTTCCACCTGAAACGTGCCGCAAATGCCAGAAACAGCTATGCACAGTATCAGCTTGGGAAAATATATCTGGAAGAGGACACTAAAAACATTCCGGCAGCCATACAGTATCTGACACTGGCTGCGAAACAGAAAAATCAATTTGCAGCATACAGGTTAGGGAAACTTTATCTTGCCGGAGAAGAACTGCCAAAGAACACGGAACTGGCACTGCATTATCTGAAGATGGCGGCAGACACCGAAAACCAGTATGCACAATATGCCCTTGGGAAAGTGTATCTGATCGGAAAGGATGTCCAGCAGGACAAGGAACTGGCATACGATTATTTTTTAAAATCCGCAGAGCAGGGAAATATTTATGCAGCGTATTTTTTAGAACACTGGAATGATATGCCACACCCCGATCTGTTCTTAATGGCAACAAGGCTCATGCGGCATCTGGAACATATCATCGAAGAGAATGTGGCTGGAAGAAAGAGTGGAGGACGCAGGCAGGGGATTGACAGAAAACTCGCACGAAAAATCCGTCAGAAGAAGATTGCACAGGGACATGCCGTGGATGACCATGAGGACATGGTACAAACACAGTGATCACAGGAGGAGTGGTAGAAATGATGAGAGGAGGTACGATTGGGAGATTTTATTTATTTTACAGAGGAACAGAAGGAGCGAGCCAATGCGGTACATATTGCGGACATCCTTCGCCGGGAGCATGAGGAAGTGGAGCGTTCCGGAAATGAATGGCGTTGGAAACGGCACAGGAGTGTGACTTTCCGGGGGAGCAGTTGGTACCGCCACAGCAGACAGGTCGGAAGTCATGCCATTGATTTTATGCAGGAGTTCTTCGGGATGTCCTACCCGGAGGCGGTGAGCTATCTGCTGGACGGAGAACAGGGACAGATTATTGAACGGGGAAAAAGGCAGGAGACAAAAAGAAAACCGGCAAGAGCCGGGAAGGGACGGCAGGCTGTAGACAAAGAACAGACAGAGGAAAGAAAAGAACCAAAAGAGCCAAAGGAACTGAAACCGCCGGAGAAAAATCCGACCATGAAGAGAGTCTATGCATATCTTCTGCAGAAACGTCATATTGACAGGGAAATCCTCTCGTACTTTGCAAAGGAAGGAACCATATATGAATCTGCGGAGCATCACAATATTGTGTTTGCCGGACTGGACAGCGAGGGGAAAATCCGGCATATCCATGTGAAGGGGAGCTATTCTGACGGCAGGAGCTTCCGGCTGAATCAGGAAGGCTCGGAAGCTGCCTACGGATTTGGATACAGGGGAAACGGGAACAGACTGTATGTGTTTGAGGCACCCATTGACCTGTTATCATTTCTGTCCCTGTATCCAGAGAACTGGCAGGGGAACAGTTATATCACCTTAAACGGTGTGGCAGAGCATGCCATGCTGCAGGCATTGAAAGACAATCCCAGACTGGATACGGTTGTGCTGTGCCTTGACCATGATCCGGCAGGCATAGAGGCGTGCGGCAGACTGGCAGAGATTCTGGTACGCAATGGATATGGTGCGGTAAAGAGGTTACAGTCAGCCTGCAAAGACTGGAATGAGGATTTAAAAGGCAGATATGGTGAGGAAACAATTCCGGCACAGGAGCATCCGAGAGTCATGGAATGCAGGGCATGGACAGAGGTGCTGAAAGAAGTGACGGAATCCATCAACATCAAGTATGCCAACAGAAGTTATATCTGCCGTTATTATCAGGATATTTATAATGAACTGAAAAAGGGCAGGGGCAGGGAACAGCTTATGGATGCCTTTGACGGACCGGGGATGCTTTTGACCGGAGTGCTTGTGCGGTGCATGGAAAAAGAGGGAATCGCACTTGGCAGGGAAACTAGTGCAGACCAGATACTGGAAAATCTGTCAAAGCGTTATCAGCCGCATAAAGACAAGGGAAACTTCAACACCCGCATCCGGCAGATGCAGGCAGCCTTTGAAGAAACACTGGAGGTGTTCGATACAAAAGACTTAGAACAAAAAGAAGATCAGGAACTGCTTGCCAGAAAATGTATGAGCCTTGCGATGGAATGCATCCGGGCTCATATTTTTGTTGCCATCGACTGCGGGGAAGAGCAGATGAAGCCGGCAAAACAGACTGTGAAGGAACAGAAAATGGAACATCAGGAGGGAGGAATGATGCTATGCAGCCAGTCGTGATGCTGGTGATCGCAGGGGTGGCAATGTTTTCCGTGATTGGAGGCGTGTCACTTCTGTCACACTATTATACATTAAACGGAATCAAGAGCAGGACTGTCGGGGACGGTCAGCATGGAACGGCGAGATTTGCCACGAAAAAGGAAATCGCAGAAACCTATGTGCAGGTGCCCTATGAACCGGAGCTGTGGCGCAGGGGTGAGAACCTGCCGGCTGCACAGGGACTGGTACTCGGCAGCATGGAGCGGGCAGGAAAACTATACGCACTGGTGGATACCGGGGATGTGCATTGCCTGATGATCGGTGCGGCAGGAGTCGGAAAGACCGCACATTTTCTGTATCCCAACATTGAATATGCCTGTGCCTGTGGAATGAGTTTCCTGACCACGGACACAAAGGGAGATTTATACCGCAACTATGCAGGCATTGCAAAAAAATACTATGGCTACCATACGGCAGTCATCGATCTCCGTAATCCGACCAGAAGCGATGGTGACAATATGCTCCATCTGGTCAACAAATACATGGATGAGTATCTTGCAGACCATACGGACTTGAGTGCCAAGGCAAAAGCAGAAAAGTATGCAAAGATCACGGCAAAGACCATTATCTCCTCCGGTGGTACGGACAGTTCCAGCTATGGACAGAATGCATTTTTCTATGATGCGGCAGAAGGCGTGCTGACGGCTGCCATCCTGCTCATTGCGGAATTCTGCCCGGATGGAAAGAGGCATATCATCAGCGTGTTCAAACTGATACAGGATTTACTTGCACCATCCAAAGTGAAAGGGAAAAACCAGTTCCAGCTACTTCTGGCGAAACTCCCGGATACCCACAAGGCGAAATGGTTTGCAGGGGCAGCCTTAAATACAGCAGAGCAGTCCATGCAGTCGGTTCTCTCCACAGCACTATCTAGACTGAATGCTTTTCTGGATTCCGAGCTGGAGCAGATACTCTGTTTTGATACCGCTATTGATGCAGAGCTTTTCTGTAAACAAAAGACGGCGGTGTTTCTGGTCATGCCGGAGGAGGACAATACAAAGTATTTTATTATTTCTCTGATCTTACAGCAGCTCTACCGGGAAATTCTCGTGGTGGCAGACGAGAACGGAGGGAAACTGAACAACCGTGTAGTTTTCTATTGGGATGAGGTCGGAACGATTCCGAAGATTGAAAGCGCAGAGATGATGTTCTCAGCGTCCCGATCCAGAAGGGTGAGTATCGTACCCATGATCCAGTCCTTTGCCCAGCTTAATAAGAATTATGGGAAAGAGGGTGCAGAAATCATTATCGATAACTGTCAGGATACCATCTTCGGTGGGTTCGCACCGAACTCGGAGTCAGCGGAAGTGCTCTCCAAGAGCCTGGGCAGCAAAACTGTCATGTCCGGTTCCATCAGCCGGGGAAAGAATGATCCGAGCCAGTCCCTTCAGATGATCCAAAGACCACTCATGACAGCGGATGAATTGAAGTCACTGCCAAAAGGAAACTTTATCGTATCAAAGACCGGGACTCACCCTATGCGGACAAAACTGAAACTGTTCTTAAAATGGGGCATCACATTTGAAGAACCTTATGAGAGCGAAGAAAAATCTGCAAGAAAGGTAGCATACGCAGACAAGCAGGAGATTGAAGAGGAGATCATACGGAGATATATGTGCTGCATGGAAGAACCAGACGAGACACCTGCAGAAACGGCAAGGACAGGAGGGATGCAGCAGACACCGCTGACGGACACCATGAAAAAGATGCGGCAGACCTTACGGACGGAAGATTAGGAGGCAGGGTGACTAGGAAAGAAATTTATGAAACAGAGCTGCCACACAGGGCGGTGGCGGTCTATCTGTATCTGGAGACTCGTGCGGACAGGGAGAGGACATGCTATCCGGCAATCGGTACCATTGCCAGAGAGCTGCACCTGTCTGTAAGTACGGTCAAGCGTGCAATCCGCGATCTGGAGTGTGCAGGATTTATACAGAAAAAGCAGAGATGGCGTGAAAATGGAGGAAAGAGCAGCCTGCTCTATGAAATCATAAAATAGGCACAAAGGGATTACTGCGCCGGTCAGGTGGACTATGGTATGGTTCACCGTGGCCTGTGCAGGGAACTTTTCACTTTAAGGGGGAAGGACAGAGAAAAGAAAATACAGTTGGCGATATGAAACATCAATATTTTTTTGGAAAAAACTAAGAATTGAAGTATTATCAGATGGATCATGTGGGGACTCATAATTTTATTTTCTAATCGTATTTCGTGCGGAAAAATCGTATTTCGTGATTTATATATTGTGCAAAACAGTAAAATAAAAAATAATGAATATGCAAGTTTAGAGTACTCATAGAAAAGAGGAAATAAGGTAACGAATGGTGGCATACTGAAGCTGATAGTGTTTATTTGAGGAGAGTGGTAATATGGTAGCAAAAAAATGGAAAGAGTGCTTTTAATAATGTGGTTTGTTAGTTTAGTTTTTGTGTGCATTATAGGTTATAGGGAAATAATCAATGCTGTACCATATGGTTTGGAAATGGCTTCAAAAATTGTAAGTGAAAACAATGGGATGGATGGAACCTTATATCAAAAAATCCTAACGGAAACAATTCATTGTTATCAGATAGTAGGTGCATTATTGGTTATGTTAGGTGGTTTTGGAATAATTAAATCGGTATGCGCAATAAAAGAAAAACATAGATAATTGAGAAAATGTGCTGTCAATTTGATGGCACATTTTCTGTGTGATAATACAATTGATATTGATGTTTTGGACACTTCAATGAAAGATTTTAATTAAATTAAAACAGGTAGAAAATAAAAATTAGAAATGTTCGATATATAATGAGAAAGAAGGTGAGTGCTATGCTGGAAATTGTTGTCTGTGATGACGATATGGCAGATCTTGAGTGTGCAGTGAATATGCTGCATAAGATTTTTACAAGTCAAAAGATTGCTTATCATATAGAGCAATTTGCGTCTGCAAATCAAATGCTTGAAAATATCAGCAACGTTGATATCGGAATTTTAGATATTTCAATGGAAGAACTGAATGGTATTAAACTGGGGAGAAAATTGAAGGAAAAATTCCCGGATGTGAAATTAGTGTATATTACGAGTTATGAAGAATATTGTATGCGGGTCATTAACGAAGTTCATGCATTTTCATTTTTATGTAAACCATTGGAATATGATAAATTGGAAACGCAGATGTTGGAGCTGCTGGATCAACTGCCGGATACCGGAGTAGAAAAGGATTTTTATAAAGTGACGGACTGCAATGGGAAAGAGTATCTGTCAATCAAATTGAAACTCAGGGACATTTTATATTTTGAATACATAAAGAGGTCTAGAAAAGTACTGATAGCGTTGTCTGATATCACATATGAGTATGACTGCATTTTTGAAAAACTGGTTGAAGAACTGCAGCCCTATGATTTTGTTGTGAATTGTAGGGGAAATCTTGTTAATTTAAGGCATATTGAAAAAATTAAAGGTTTTACTATTTATATGGATAATGGAAAAGAACTCCAGATTGCGCAAAAGAGAAGCAGCGATTTTAGAGAAGAAGTAAATAAATTTTTGCAGAAAAATTCATAGGAGAAACGATGAATACGATTTTACTGATATTATGTAATGCTCTTTCCTGTTTTATCATAAGTACCATACTGTTCCAGTTTATGAATGGAAAGTATAAAAAGAGTAGTCAAAGTAGATATGTATATATTGTGATCGAGACTGTCACAGTGATTTTTACAACCTGTATCAATATGCTCAATCATTCCATATTAAATCTGGTGGTCTGGGGCGTGTTGACGGGGATAATAGCATATGCTCTGTATTATGAGGATATGGATAAACCGTTAAGACGTATCATTGAATGTGAGGCATTGGTATTTTGCATGTCTGTTTGTGAATCATTAGGAGTGATTCTTTTACAATGTATTTTGCAGGCAGCAGATATAAAAAATGTGAATGAAACGATGCTTTACTGCCTTGAGGTAACATTTTCAAAAGTAATACTTATTTTTTTGTATTATACATTCATAAACAGGTTTGTGAAAAAGAGCGATATTCCTTATGCAAAGACAAGGTACATCATGTATGGAATTATACTCCTATACAATCTGATTAACATGGGTGTAATTGTAGAGAATTTTAAAAATGGAGAAGAAAATTACTTATGTGCAGTCAATATGGGGTGTATTGTTCTGGCAGATCTATACCTTTTATATTTTGTTAAAATGGCAGATGAAAAGAACTATTATGAAAAGCAGCTCATCGCTTTAGAGCAACAGGCAAAGGTACAATACGAATACTATTTGACGCAGACAAAAAAATATGATCAAACCGTCCACATATTACATGATGTAAATAAGCATATTAAAGCAATCGAAGGATTATATGGTGCAGAGCAGGGGAATACGGCAGGAGAATATGCAGCGGAAATCAGAGAACTGTTAAAGCCGCTCATTCCGGTTCAATACACAGAAAATCCGATCTTGAACATTCTTCTTACCGATAAAGAATCCGTTATGAGGGAAAAAGGTATTTCAGTAACCATAAAGGTGGATAATGTGAATCTGAATTTCCTTGCACCAATCGACATTACAACTATTTTTGGAAATTTATTAGATAATGCGATTGAGGCAGCAGAGAAGCTGGAAGGAGAGAAATATATTTCGATTAAGATTGGCTCATACCATAAAATGATAGCTGCCAGCATCGAAAATAACTGCGGGGAGGTAAAGTGGAAAAATGGTTTTCCGGTATCAGCGAAAGGAAAAGGCGGTGGAATAGGACTGCTGAATGTTCAGAGCAGTGTAAAAAAATATGATGGAAATTTAATATTGAAAAGTGATGGAAATAAATTTATTGCTGAGTTATTCCTCAATTCATAAAAAGTCTTACTTCGTGCAAAAAAATCGTACTTGGTGCAGAAAAGGTAAAATATCAGAAGGAGTGTGTCGATATAAAAAATAAAATGGATGATACATATAAAAAATTTAATGATGGGAGGTTTCGCTTATGTCAAGAATTACGGACTACGGTTTTTTATTTCAAACGACATTTGGAACATCAAAAACAAATTTAGTCAACAATATTCAGTTGTCTCAAATGAACAGCAGTTCTGTACAGAAACAATTAAAAGCAGCAGGGATTGACACAAACAGTAAAAAGTATAAAGCAGCCCTGAGTGAGTAGATTCCGAATGACAGAGGAATGAAAATAATTGGAGGAAACGAAAATGAGTATAGCAGGAATTAACGGTTATAATTATTCAAATTATTATACAGGAACAAAAAGAAACACTGCGAAAGCGAACGGTATGAATTCCGGTTTGTTATCAAATGTAAGCAGTACATCTTCTAATATTACATTACATATGTCGGGAACAGAAGATAGTGGAAATGCATTAACAGCAGTAGGATTTCCGGATGGCAGTAGTGCATCTGTATATAAATCAGATGCATATGATTCGGCAAACCCAGAATACAGGGTAAGATATTGGGACAAAGAAGGAAATTACACAGATACAAATGTACAGATAAATGATGTTGATCCAAGAAATGCAAGTTATTTGGAAATGCTTGCATATACAACATATAGTGATGTAGAAGGCTTTACGAAAAATGCTTTTGGAGATTTCATGAATGCGGCTGGTGGTGTGAATGGCAACATCACTTATGATTCTGACAGCATAAATGAAAAGAAAGACTATATGAGCATGATTAAAGAATTTATGCAGTTACAATATGATTCGAACAACTTATCAGGTTATCTGTCATATAAGGAATTGTATGATTACATAAATGACAGAACAGAGAGGTGATTCAATTAAATGGAAATATCAAATAATTATAGCACAGCAAAAGTGTGGAACACATCGAATAAAAATGTTTCTAAATCTTCTAAAAAAAACAAATGGAAATTAACGGATTCTTTAAAAGAGAAGATTGTTGATCTGGCAAAAAAAGATGCACAGGACAATGTATATATGGGAAATGCATTTATGAATTTGAGAAAGACGGAAGTAAGCGAAGTAGCCCCGAATAGAGCTGCTTTAATTGGAAAGTTTAGTCAATCAATGAATTCAGGTAATATGTCAGCAATGAAAGAAGTTGAGGAAGCAGACAAAAAATGGCTCTGTATGCTGTTTGGAATACCTTATGAGGCAAAATATCAGGGAACAGGGACAGGCTCGGCAATTCATGTATACAATGAAGAGGGCGAAGAAGTTTTGACCTATACAGGGGGAGTAGGCTGGCAGGAAAAAGAAACAAAAGCAGAGTCACAGGTTCATTCAGCATTAAAAATGACATATTATGAGGCGTTTAGTGAGGCGAGAAAAGCACTAAATAGTGAAGAAAAGACTGGTAGTGTAGGTGAAAACATAATATTGCAAGATAATTTTGATATGAAGGCATGAAGTATGCAATTAAAATAAGGTCTATAATTTGGAGGAAAATATCTATATATTCCGTTCAAGGCTTACCGGTAGGATCAAATAATGTTGGCTTTGATGTTATTGGAGCGTCACCGGAAGAATGTTACGGTTATGCAGGTCCAGTAGGAAAGAGTGGATCAGAAACAACGAATGACGGAGAATCTTGGTGGGAGAAGCGCCACGAAAGAATGGAAGAACTTATGAAAGAACAGGAAAAGGAAGCAGTAAAAAGAGCACAGGCAAGACGAAAAGCTGTACAAAACGAATATCTAAATAGCCAGTTGGCGGCGGCAGCATATGAGAAAAGCAGTATTATTTTACCGGATAATCCTGTTATACTGTAGGCTCATCTTTTGACAGGAAAGCATAAGAATACAGGTAAGATATTTTTCGGGAGGAAGGATAAGAAATGGAAATAAACAATACTGGTTCTACATAGGGGGCAGCATTTCGTCAAAAACCGATTTTTTTCATGTCTGGAAAGGAAACAGTGGCATTTTTTGAAGGAAAACTGAAGAAAAATATGACACTTCAGGAAGATTCCTGTACACTTGGCAGCAATGACACTTATCGCAGACAGCATACCACTTATGAGGTTTCGGACAAGAAGAAGGGAAGTACGTTTCTGGATCTGGATTTTCTGATTAAGGACGAAACCAGCAGTCTGAAAGGAAATCTCAGTGATAAAAAGGATGTGGATTTCTACAACTTTTCCATTCCATTTAATCGAACCATACAGAATTATTTTGGGGTTCAAATATACATGGACATGCCGGAAGGCTGTGATTATGACCTCACCTTATATGATGAATATGGCAATCAGGTCGGAAAGGCAGAATGGGACGGGGAAGGACGTAAAACACTGACCATCCCGAACTGGGATACAAATACCAATAAATATTGTATCAAAATAGAAAACAAAAATGGGGAAGAAGTTTCTCCGCATGATTATTATAAAATCAGTTTCAAGGTTACGGAAAATAAAGAACAGGAAAAGACCGATGCCATAAGGGAGGCATTCGGGAACCTTCACGGTGCATACAGCCGGAAAGATGAAAATTGGAGGGAATACCTCGACAAATATAATGAAGTCCTGATGGATACAGAGAAAAATTATACAAAAGAAATGGAGAAATTCCACCAGAAGCAGTTTGAAAGTCTGCCGGAAGAAAAGAAATACAAAGGCGGGCGCACAGTGGATGAATTGTTGCAGGACATGGCGGAAGGAAAGACACTGGATGATGCGGAAATGGGGTATATGAAGATTTTTGCCAATCTGAAAGATTTTGAGAAAGCACAGCAGAAGGCGGAACTGAAACATGATTTTTCCGAGGATTTTGTAAAGGATCTGGAAAGCAAAGGTATCTCCCGTGATGAGCTGGAGGGAATGCAGATAAAGATTGAAAGCAATGGGAATGTAACAGTGAGCGGTATCGAAGATAAAGAAGTCCGGGAACAGGTTCAGAAACTGGTAGAGGAAAAGTACAGTGACCGGATGTATCAGTATTACACAGG
>NZ_JAOQJO010000024.1:0-51335 GCF_025567015.1 Waltera acetigignens
CAAGTACACACTTTTTGAACCGAAAACAAGAAAAACGCTTCTGGAGTGCTGACCAAAAGCGTTTTGTCTACAGTCTGAGAACCTGCAAAAGCAGGTTCCTTAAATGAGTGAAAATCCTTGTCGAAGAATGGTGTTCCAGTTGCTTTTTTGATAAAGAAAACGTACAATGATTACCACCTTCTTGTCTTCGTCTATGGTATAAAACGCAAGATAATTGTTTACCCTAATAAATCGAATTCCCCAACCAGCCAAAACGGGATCATCCACCAGCTGTAGTTTCTCCGGCATCTGGGTCAGTTCGCCGATTTTTTCCGTTGCAACATCCAGCAGATGGTCTGCTGCCTGTGGGTTCTTCAAGACAAATTCGATGTAATCTGCTGCTTTCGCAATGTCATGCTCCGCAGTTTTGGTGATGTGTACCTGATAATTCATCTTCTGCGGCGGCTCCGAATATCAGCCATGGCTTCTTGAAACGGTCTGGTATTGCCAGCGGCAATATCATCCATTCCTTCCTTAATCTGGCTATATAGTTCAAAGCGGCTGGTTAATTCTTCGTATGCCTCAATGCTCATTACAGCAAGGTCACCTTTTCCATTTTTCGTAATAAAAACAGGTTCCGGGTAGTTATGACAGTAGGTCGATATTTCATTATAATTGTTCCGCAAGTCAGCACTTGATTTAATGGTCGGCATAAAAGCACCTCCTTCTGTGATAGTAAAATTATACACAAATTTTGTTATGCGGTCAATGGAGTATGCTATTATTCTTTGCGGTATGCTTTTCCTTATTCCTTTGTCAACAATCCTCTCTCGCACACACGGTCTCAATGTCAGCACTCAAAATATCGAAATGGCAGTCCTCACATTGCAGTAAGATATTTTCGGGGTTATCTTCCGCACCCTCGAACGTGATTTTTACATTATGCCCCATGTGCTTCTGTAGAGCATTCCATAAGTCCATATCTCGATCCATAATTCTTTACCATTCTGTCTAACGACAGCCTTTCTTTTTCGTATTGCGCCCGGTCTGTGCATCAGACCTTCATTAAAATATGAAAAGCGGACGCATCAGCGTCCGCCTTGGCACTTGTTATTTAATTTCCGAACGACACTTCCACATCAGGGTTCTGCTCCTGCCACTTCTTCAAGCCGTCTTCCTGCGTGGGTGGGGTCATAGACCAGCCTACGTTCGAGGATGACGTGTCAGTTCTCGTCGGCAGTCTTAGGAGCTGCTGCGACGGTGTTTTCCGTCACGACAGGTTCTGTGCAGGATGCAACAGAAGAGTCTGCGTTCGTGAATACTTCGTATGCTACGATGGTGTCATTCACATCCAGTCCACCCATGTTCAGCGGGATTCTCTTTATTGCTACAGCACCAGCTACATGTCTGCTGTCCATGTAGTTGTCATAATGTCCCTGGCTGTCATGCCATTTCTGGTGGATGAAGGATGCGCTTACTTCGTCAGGCTGTCCTGCCTGATAATTTTCTGCTGTGGTGGCACCTGCATGTCCATTATCTGCATTACATCTTTCTACTGCAAGATTGTACAGGTCTTCTGACCATGTCAGTTCGGGGATATCTGCTGCACTACGTTCGGCATTGACCATTGCAAATACCTGTTCTGCCATGGCTCTGTCGAAGTATGCATCTTTGCTTGTTGTAGTGGCTGTATTTCCAGTACCGCCGTCACCGTGAGTTTTCATGAAGTTCTCGATAACAGCATCAGAGATACCGAATTCATCAGTTCCTGTATTACTTGCATACTGGTTTCCAGCAGTATTGCTGTTACCAGCTGTTGTGTTATTTGCTGCAACGGTATTCACAGCAGGTTTTTCGGATACGATGTACTTGTCACTTACATAGCCAGTGGTGTTATTTAATTCAAAGCGATACCAACCTGTCTGGTCACATTTACCCGTAACGACAATTTCCTGGCTGGCTTTCAGGCTGCCAATTTTCTTACCATCGGTGCTGGGCAGGTCTCTGACATTTACTGCGGACTTTGCATACATGGTCTGGTTCAATTCCGAATAAGTATACCCTGTGCTTACAGCAGTGGGTTCTACGGGTGCTGTTGTGGGTTCCACGGCAGGTGCAGGAGATTCTGCAGGAGTAGTCTCTGTGGGAACAGCTTCTGATTCTGTGGGAGTCTCAGTAGGCTCTACCGTGGGTTCTGCTACGGCTGCTTCTGTGGTTGTCATTTCTGTGGATTCTACAGAGGTAGTCTCTGTGCTGGCAGTTTCGTTACTGGTTGTCTCTTTGCTGCCGCATGCGGTCAGCATCAGTGCTGCGCAAAGGATTGCTGCTACGGCTTTCGCAGCGAGCCTGTGTGTTCTGTGTTTCATAGTTGGTTTTCCTCGCTTTCGTTGAGAGAATTTATTTCGAGCGATTAACTTTTGTTTTCATGTGATCGTTCTCTATCGTTCTTACATTATAGTCAATATATTAGGTATAGTCAAGAAATTAAGTATGATACTCTTTTTATAATATGTGATAGGAGGTTCAATCTAATAACATGATATCATACAAACCTTTTTTTGACACCCTACTTCGCAAAAATGTGACAGAATATGAATTGATCTTTAAGCACGGTATTTCCGCCAATACCATCCACCGCATGAAAAAGGGAGAAGCCATCACTACAAAGACACTCGATGTGCTCTGCTACATCCTCGATTGTCCTGTTTCTGACATTATCGAACATGATAAGACAAAATAGAAACGACAGGAGCTAACGCCCCTGTCGATATTTTTTATAAAAATCATTCAAAAACTATATCTCAATTCGTTTCCCTCCCCTCTTTTTCCTGCTTTCCTCACGCTTCACGTAAAGTTCTGCGTGCTTTTCTCTGAAACTGTAATAATCGTCTCCTGCTACAATAATGTGGTCAAACATATGAATCCCCATAATTTCACAGGCTCGCATCAACCCCTGTGTCACATCAATGTCCTGCGTTGATGGATTCGCCGTACTACCCAACCCGGGGTGATTATGTGCCAGAATGATTCCTGCCGCATTGGTCAGAAGCGCTCTTTGCATTATTTCCCGGATTCCTACGGTGGCTGAATCAATTACTCCGTGACTGACCTCTGCATAGGCTATCGCATGAAGACTGGCGGATAAGAACATCACATACAGTTTTTCTTCCGAAAAATCTTTCATGTGAAAAACATTATTCAGCACGTTTACCACTTTCTCCGGGGAATTTACTTTCAGCCGTTGCTCTCCCACATATCCCCCTCGGTATTCTGCCACCGTCTCACTGACCAGATACGGCAGTTTCCTTTCATCCAGTCTCACATCTACAACATCTATATTCATTGCCGTTACCTCCTTCATGGTCTCTCCCGGCATTGACAAATGCAAAAGCCGCCAGGAAGATGTTAATAGATTGCTCTACATCTTCCTGGCGGCTTGCCCTTTGATATATTCTTCTTTTATTTGCACTGTTCTAAAAATTTCAAAGCATCCCTACTTCTTCTGTGCCGTCAGGCATGGGGATGCTTCTACAAAAAATAGCGATACTGTATGAGGTGTAATCACCTACCTACAATATCGCTGCTTTCCTGTAGATTCTATCTACAATAACCGTTCTCACAATTACCATTCCCTCTGTGAAACCAAGCAGAACATATTCCTGTATACCACAATGTTATACAGGGTGTTCGACTTGTTACGGTTTAGTGGAGTAGACGGGAGTCGAACCCGTGTCCAAAAGCCTATTCCCTGTCCTTCTACGAGTGTAGTTTATTTTTTGACATTCCCTCTGCGCCCCGGGAATAAACACCCTGAGCATTTCAGTAGCTTCATGTTACGCCCATATGCGCAAAGCTTTGCATATGTCGTTTCTCACATGTTTGAAGCCGGGATCCTAAGGTGTGAGTGCCCTAGGGCCGACTGCTACCATTAGGCAGCGTATGCTAAATTATCGTTAGCGTTTAATTTTAATTTGGCCATTTAACGCATTACCATGCGACTCGCTTCTCCAGCTGCAAAACCCCTGTCGAAACCTTTACTACCCCTTATTCAGTTGTCAGACCAAGTATACTTGATGGCACACACACTGTCAAGCACTTGCGGTAAAGCATTGCAGGATCAGAGCCTGTGGATCACAAATTGCGGACCTTGAATTCCTTCTCTGCCTCTCTGCGCTGATCCTTTTTGGCAATGGCTTCTCTCTTGTCATAGAGCTTCTTACCACGTGCCAGCCCGATCTCTACCTTTACCTTACCGTCTTTAAAGTATACCTGCAAAGGGACTAATGTATACCCTTTTTCCTTGATCTTGCCCAGCAGTTTGTTGATCTCGTACTTATGCAGCAGCAGTTTTTTCACACGAAGAGGATCTTTGTTGAAAATATTCCCCTTCTCATAAGGACTTACATGCATTCCGTAGACGAATACTTCTCCGTCTTCAATGCGGACGAACGCCTCCTTGATACTGCACTTGCCCATACGCATGGACTTTACTTCCGTGCCGTGCAAGGCAATGCCGCACTCATAGGTCTCATCAATGAAAAAATCATGATATGCTTTTTTATTGTTTGCGATCAGCTTCTGGGACTCTTTTCCTTTTGCCATGGCTACCTCTTAAAACCTTGTAACTATTCAGAAACCCATTCACAAGGCGCACCTGCGGAGCTTCTTTTTAACGGCTCTGAATAGTTATAGTTTACTATATTTTCCGTATTTGTCAATGAACTAACAGTTCATTTGATTCATAGGTTTATTTATCCACCAGCCGGAAATTAATGGTCCGCATAAAACGGTCGCAGTCTTCCACTTCGATCCGTACCGGCATTCCCAGTTTGAAGCAACGTCCGGTGGCTTCTCCCACCATCTCACAGGCTGCCTCATTGTAGTGATAATAGTCGCCCGGGATCGTGGAAATATGGATCAGCCCTTCCACGGTATTGGGCAGTTCCACATACAGTCCCCAACCGGTGACACCGGAGATCACACCCTCGTATTCCTCTCCGATGTGCTGTTCCATATATTCTACCTTCTTCAGCTTATCCGTCTCCCGCTCCGCCTCATCGGCACGGCGCTCCATTTCAGAAGAATGCTTCGCCACCTCCGGCAGAATCTCACGATAATGCTCTATGCGCTCTTCCTTCAGACGTCCCCGCAGCTGTTCCTTGATAATACGATGGATCTGCAGATCCGGATAACGGCGGATCGGCGAAGTAAAATGACAGTAATACTGACAGGCCAGTCCAAAATGTCCGGTACACTCCGTGCTGTATTTTGCCTGTTTCATGCTGCGCAGGGTCAGTCTGGCGATCATAGGCTCTTCGGGAGTTCCCTCAATCTTCTGTAACAGCTTCTGGATCTCCTTGGGATGGATCTCCTCCGTGGAGACCTTGCTGTTCCTGCGCCCCAGCGCCTTCATGTAATAGCCATAATTGCTGATGAACGTAGACAGCTTCTGGATCCGCTCCGGATCCGGTACATCATGGACGCGGTAGACGAAGGGCAGCTCCTGCCAGTAAAAATGCTGTGCCACTGTCTCATTCGCTGCGAGCATGAAATCCTCGATCAGCATAGTCGCTATATTCCGCTCGTAAGGCTTAATATCCAGTGGATGTCCTTCCTTATCTAACAGAATCTTGCACTCCGGAAAATCGAAATCAATGGATCCCCGCTTCTGTCTCTTCTTCCGCAGTTTGTCCGCGAGCTCAGCCATTTGTTGGAACATGGGGAGCAATTCCCTGTACTGGGAATAGTCTGTTACGGTTCCTGTGCCTTCCCCGGCGGTTCCATCCGGCGCACCGGCGTTATTCTCTACACACTCCGGCTCCTCCAGCAGCTTTTTCACCACAGTATAAGACATTCGCTTATTGACCCGGATCACAGATTCGCAGATCTCATAGTCCACGATCTCGCCCTCTTCATCCACCTTCATCAGGCAGCTTAATGCCAGACGGTCCACACCTTCGTTCAGGGAACAGATACCGTTGCTCAGTGCATGGGGCAGCATGGGGATCACACGGTCTACCAGATAGACGCTGGTGCCGCGCTTTAATGCTTCTCTGTCCAGTGCGGAATTCTCCTGCACGTAGTTCGTCACGTCTGCAATGTGTACTCCTAAGTGGTAATATGTCCCGTCAAAGGATACACTGACAGCGTCATCCAGATCCTTGGCATCCTCTCCGTCGATGGTCACCATGGTCACATCCCGCAGATCCCTGCGGCCGGCACAGTCTGCCCCGGATACCTCCTGGGATACCCTCTCTACCTGGTTCATGATCTTCTCGCCGAATTCCACCGGCAGATCAAAGCCACGTACGATAGACATGATATCTACACCGGGATCGTTGATATGTCCCAGGATCTCCACGACTTTGCCCTCAGGGCTCTTCGTATTCGTGCCGTATCCGGTGATCTCTACCACGACCTTATGTCCGGTCATGGCTCCCTTCGACCACTCCTTCGGCACGAAAATATCCTGTGCTATCTTCGTGTTATCCGGAATGACAAAGCCGAAATTACTCTTGGACTGCTCATAGGCTCCCACCACCTGAGTCATTCCCCTGGCAATAATACGAAGGACCTGCGCTTCCTGCCGTTTGCCGGTCTTCACAGGCAGAAGTGCCACTTCCACGGTATCCTTATGGAATGCTCCACCCTGCTTGTCCTCCGGAATGAACAGATCCTCGTCTCTGCCCTCTACCTCCACAAATCCAAAGCCTTTGGCATTGCTGATAAAGGTTCCCGTCAGAACCTTACCGTTGGACTTCATATATTTTCCCTTAACGGTCAGGGTAAGCTTTCCTTCCGCTAAAAGTTCCCGCAGAATCTCACGAAACTCTTCCCGTTCTTCTTTTGCGACCTGAAGAAACATTGCCAGTTCCTTTTCCTTCATCGGAACGTAAAAATCATCCTTCACCAGATCACAAATTACTTTTTTTCTCTTCTCTCTGATTTCGTTTATCATGTAACCTCGCTCAAAAAGTAACTATTCAGAACTCCATTCGCAAAACCGCCTCTACGAGGCTCTGAATAGTTACATATAACAAAACACTCTTGTATGCTCTGCACACAAGAGTGTCATCCTTCGTAATGATTAAAATACGTTCAGATTCAGTACGACTGCAAGTAACATGAAGAATACTGCAAGGATCTTCGTGATCTTCACCAGCATACCTTCCATGGAACGTCCTTTATTTCTGCCCCAGTAGGTCTCAGCTGCACCGCTGATGGAACCCAGTCCTGCGGATTTACCTTCCTGCATCAATACTAACACTGTCAGTGCTACACATACCAATATAAAAATTATGTTGATTACTACTCTTAATGCTTCCATTTCACACCTCCTAATGTCAAGCAGATTTTATATTACCATATATTGTACACAATTGCAACAACATTTTACAAGACTGTACCGAAAAGGCGGCACAAAAAAGAACCCCCGGAAATCTTTACGATCTCACGGGGATCCTTTGTTTTTTATTCTGAATGATCAGATCCGCAGCTTACTCTGCGATGTCACCATACATGAAGTACCAGAAACCATAAGCGGAATGCCAGATACCGGTGATCTTCTCGCTCTGCAGCCAGAAGTCATTGTAGTAAGCAACAGGGATGCATCCTACCTGCTCCATCAGAACATCCTCAGCCTGATGAAGAGCTGCGGAACGCTCAGCGGTATCCATGGTGGAAGCTGCCTTCTCCATAGCTGCATCGAAGTCAGCGTTGGAGAACTTACCATCGTTGTTACCGTTGCCGGTGCAGAACAGGTCTAGCATATTGGAAGGATCGCTGTAATCTCCTACCCATCCGTTACGTGCTACCATGTACTCACCGTTACGTCTCATCGGAGTGAAGCTGGACCACTCAACGATATTTACTTCTACGTTAATACCAAGCTCGCCCCATGCCTGCTGTAAGTACTCAGCAACAACCTTGTGGTAACCTGCATCGTTGGTAGTATAGGTGATGGTAGGAAGTCCTTCACCGTTAGGGTAGCCGGCATCAGCTAAGAGCTGCTTAGCTTCCTCAAGGTTAGCATCGAAATCCTCGGAGATATAGCTCTGACCACCGTTAGCATTTGCATTGAAGGAGCTGCCGTCGGTATCTACCCAGCCCTCACCTACGAGGTTGTATGCGGGAGAGTAGGTTCCCTGCATCAGGGTATTTGCTACATAATCACGATCAATTGCCAGGCTCAGAGCCTTACGAACATTTACATCTGCAAATGCAGGATCTTCCAGGTTCATGGACAGATAGTAAGTTCCCAGGATAGGCTCTACATGAAACTCGGGGTTACCCTGTAAGCTGGGGATCTCCTGGGTAGGAACATCCTTGATGAACAGTACATCACCGGACTGGTATGCAGTATAAGCTGCGTTGGAATCCTCCATCAGTACGAATTTGATGCTGCCAAGCTTGATCGCATCAGCATTCCAGTAGTTAGGGTTCTTGGACATGGTAATGTGAGAATCGGGTACCCACTCGGTAATGTAGAAAGGTCCGTTGGAGATATAGGTCTCAGCTGCGGTAGCCCATGCATCGCCGTTAGCCTCTACGGTTGCCTGCTGAACAGGGCTCAGGGTAGCGAATGCTGCCAGAGACTCGAAGTAAGGGCAGGGATTGGAAAGCTCTACAACCAAGGTCTTAGCATCGGGAGCGGATACTGCCAGAGCATCCAGATCACCGGCCTGTGCCTCGTCAAAGCCCTTAACCATACCCAGAACAGTCTCAGCATAAGGAGCTGCTACTGCGGGATCGCATACACGCTTCCAGCTGTATACGAAATCGTCTGCGGTCAGATCACTGCCGTCAGACCACTTTAATCCATCACGAAGATGGAAAGTCCAGGTAAGACCATCCTCAGATACTTCCCAGGTCTCAGCCTGTCCGGGAGCGATCTTACCATCCTGGTCAATTGTCAGAAGACACTCAAAAGAGTGAAGCAGCATATTACCGCCATCTACTGCACTGTTCAGTGCGGGATCAATGGTCTCGGGATCGGGACCGATCTGAACGGTAAGCTGTTTGCCTTCGGTACTAACTTCAGTTGCTGCTGCATCGGTCTTGGTGCTGTCAGTTGCACTGGCACTGCCGGTTGCAGAAGAACCATTGTCGCTGCTGCCGCATGCTGCCAGAGAACCTACCAGCATTGCTGCGGTGAGCAGCATAGCTAACTTCTTTTTCATAAAGTTATCCTCCTCTTTCTTTTCATACAAAAGCACTATGCTTTGTATAGCTTTATATTAAACAGCTAAATTGCTCAGCTGTCAATACCTAATTTCAGGCATTGATCTTCTCCACATGGTGGCATGCCACGTAGTGACCCTTTTCCACTTCTCTCCATTCGGGTTCCTTCTGTGCACAGCACTCATCCGCATAAGGACATCTGGTGCGGAATCGGCATCCGGTAGGAGGATTTAAGGGGCTGGGTACATCTCCCTGCAGAACAATACGTTTACTTGCTCTTGCCTTGATGGGATCTGCAATGGGGATTGCAGAGATCAGGCTCTTGGTATAAGGATGCAGGCTTCGTGCTACCAGCTCGTAGCTGTCTGCCAGCTCTACCATTTTGCCCAGGTACATAACGCCGATACGGTCGGAGATATGTTTTACGACAGAGAGGTCATGTGCGATGAACAGATAGGTCAGTCCCATCTGCTCCTGCAGCTCCTCGAACATATTCACCACCTGTGCCTGGATCGATACATCCAGTGCGGAGATCGGCTCATCGCAGACGATGAACTGCGGGTTCACTGCCAGTGCTCTCGCAATGCCGACACGCTGACGCTGTCCGCCGGAGAATTCATGAGGATATCTGTTCGCATGCTCAGAGTTCAGTCCAACCTTCTCCAGCATGGAGATGATCCTGTCATGACGTTCCTTCTTATTGGCAGCCAGCTTATGGATGTCGATGGCTTCCCCTACGATATCTCCTACGGTCATTCTGGGATCCAGACTTGCATAAGGATCCTGGAATACCATCTGCATCTTCTGACGGTAAGGCAGCATATCCACCTTTACTTTATTTTCAACGTCCAGGATCACATTGCCGTCAAATGTGATCTTGCCGCCGGTGGGCTCATATAATCGTAAGATAGAACGTCCGGTGGTGGTCTTACCACAGCCGCTCTCTCCTACCAGTCCGAGAGTCTCACCTTTATTTACAAAAAAGCTGACATCATCCACGGCCTTCACGAACTTACGGTTTTTACCCATGCCGCCTGCGGGGAAGTATTGCTTCAAATGTTCAACCTGAAGTAACTTATCACTCATTGGTATTTCCTCCCTCCATCTCGGCTTTCTGGTTCATAAAGCAATGTGCGTAATGCGTCTCGCTGAAATCCGTCTTAGGAGGATTCTCTCTCAGGCAGATCTTCATGCAGTTCTTACAGCGGGGTGCGAATGCACATCCCTCGGGAGGATTCAGAAGATCCACCGGGTTACCCTCGATGGGGATCAGCTTCTCATGCTTCGTGCTGTCCAGCCGGGGGATACTCTCCAGAAGACCCTTGGTATATTCATGCTTCGGATGATAGAAGATCTCGTCACAGGTACCGGTCTCCACGATACGGCCGGCATACATGACTGCAATACGGTCACACATGCTCGCCACGATACCCAGGTCATGGGTGATCATGATGATCGCCATGCCCAGCTTGTCCTTCAGCTCCATCATCAGCTCCAAGATCTGCGCCTGAATGGTAACGTCCAGTGCGGTAGTAGGCTCATCGGCGATCAGAAGCTTCGGTTCACATGCCAGCGCAATTGCGATCATGACACGCTGTCTCATACCACCGGACAGCTCGTGGGGATACTGCTTCATACGTTTCTCCGGTTCATTGATACCTACCAGAGACAAAAGCTCCACTGCTCTTGCATATGCCTTTTTCTTATCCGCATCGGTATGCAGACGGATTACTTCCATGATCTGATTACCAATGGTATATACGGGATTT
The DNA here is from genome assembly GCF_025567015.1 of Waltera acetigignens. Classification (NCBI taxonomy): domain Bacteria; kingdom Bacillati; phylum Bacillota; class Clostridia; order Lachnospirales; family Lachnospiraceae; genus Waltera; species Waltera acetigignens. The sequence goes on from NZ_JAOQJO010000024.1 coordinate 10,929, forward strand.
AAGCTGGTCAGAGGATCCTGGAATATAATGGAAACCTCTTTACCACGCATTTTGGAAAAATCTTTTTCGGTCATTTTCTCCACTTCGTGTCCATTGAAGTGAAGTTCTCCGCCGATCAGCTTACCGGGATAAGCGGTCAGTCCCATCAGACTGTATGCGGTTACGGATTTACCGGAACCACTCTCTCCTACGATGCCCAGTACTTCCCCTTCCTTCAGGTGAATGGAGACATCGTTCAGTGCCTTTACTTCTCCGGCAGGAGTAAAGAAAGAGAGACGTTCATGCTGTATATCTACCAGATAATTGTTATCCATCTTCACTACTCCTTCCATTAATTCTTAAGCTTCGGGTCAAATGCGTCACGAAGTCCGTCACCAAACAGGTTAAAGCTTAAGATGATCAGACTGATCAGCAGACAGGGTGCAAACAACAGGTACGGGAATGTGATCATGCCGTTAATGGCATCACTTGCAAGGCTTCCCAGGGAAGGCAGAGGAACTGCCACACCCATACCTAAGAAGCTCAGATAGCTCTCGGTAAAAATAGAGGAAGGGATCTGCAGTGTGGTGGTAACGATCAGCGTACCGATACAGTTGGTCAGCAGATGCTTTTTAATGATACGGCCATCCTTGGCTCCCAGAGCCTTGGCTGCCATGACATAATCATTTTCCTTCAGGGTCAGGATCTGGCTTCGTACCATACGTGCCATTCCTACCCAGTACAGCAATGCGAATACGATGAAGATACTGATCAGGTTAGATCCTACGATCTGCATCCATCCGAACCCGGGAAGCTGTGCCAGATTCGCCAGAGGGTCCTTTAACGCAAAGGACAGCAGCACGATCAGCAGAAAATCCGGTATCGTATAGATAATATCCACAATACGCATGATGATCAGATCCACCCATCCACCGAAGAATGCAGAGATGGAACCGATCAGGGAACCGATCACGAAAATGATGGCAGTAGCGATCAGACCAACCAACAGGGAGATACGGCTTCCCATCATAACACGGATAGCATAATCACGGCCCATTTTATCGGTACCGAGCACATGGGGGAATACCTTCTCTCCCGCATCCATACGCTCTATCTCTTTCTCGGAATACTGCATGGGGTGCAGATTCTCGCTTCCTTTGATCTGTGTCTTGTAATCATAGGGATAAAATGCCGGCACGATAAAGGAAAAGATCATAACTACAATAATAACGAAGAGGCTGACCATGGCAACCTTATTCTTACGAAGTCTGCGGAAGCCATCCTGCCAGAAGCCCACGCTCTCACGCATGATGACCTGGCTCTGCTTCTCTTCTTCGTTCGCCGGCATAAAATCTTCCGGTTTATATTTTACATGAAAGCTCATAGCATTCGGTTCTTTCATCGGTATCTTCCTTCCTGTTAATCTTACTTCAACTTGATCCTGGGGTCGACGAGCTTATATACGATATCCACCAGCACATTCATGACAACCATCAGTGTTGCGAGGAAAATGGTGGTACCCATGATCATGGTGTAGTCACGGTTAATGATCGAGCTGACAAATTCATTGCCCAGACCGGGGATCGTGAAAATCTTCTCTACTACGAAGCTTCCTGTCATAGTATAAGCCATCATAGGACCTACATAGGTGATAACGGGGAGCAGTGCATTTCTCAGTGCATGCTTGAACAGACGGAAGAAAGGTTTTACTCCCTTCGCCGTAGCGGTTCTCATATAATCCTGCCCCAGAACATCCAGCATGGAAGAACGCATCAGTCTCATAATATAAGCAGTTGGGTACAATGCCAATGCGATCACGGGCATCACATAATGCTTCCAGGTACCGATTCCGTAGGTGGGCAGTATCTTTACCTTACTTCCCAGGAAATACAGAAGCAGAGTACATATAACGAAGCTTGGTACCGCAATACCACAAGTGGAGATCACGGAGATCACGCTGTCCAGCGTCTTGCCACGATGGGTAGCTGCCAGACATCCCAATGGGATACCTACCAACAGCGCTACGATAACGGAAAGTCCACCTACTCTTGCAGATACAGGGAACTTGGATACTATAATAGAAGTAACGGTTCTTCCTCTCTGCTTCAGACTCTCTCCGAAATCACCGTGCAAAGCATCTTTCATATACGTCAGATACTGCTGGGACAAAGGCTTGTCCAGTCCATATTTTGCCTCCAGGGCTGCCTGTGCAGCAGGGCTTACTGCTTTCTCCGAGAGGAACGGACCACCGGGGACCATGTTCATCAGGAAAAAGGTGAGTGTTGCTACTGTAAAAATCGTGATCAGCGCCAGACCGATACGTTTTGCAATATATTTAAGCATCTCTTCAACTCCTTGCTTTTCTTTTGCCTACGGACATTCATAAAATACACTTTTCGTATTTGTATGCAAGTATACACGTACGTAAAATGTACTTTACTTTTCCGACAACGACTTTTGTTATATTACAACACTTTTTCAAGGCTGTCAACTGAATTACATATGAAGCATCTGCCAGTTTCCGTGTTTTTCTTATTCCTGATTTATCTCCACCGTGTTCGTGTGCTACGCACATTTGTCTGTATATTTATGAAAAAGTTTTTCAATAAAAATAGTCTCTGTTTTTCAATTCCTGTATATAGTGTATATTTTCCAGTATATGATGTATATTTACACATTATATTTTTGTTCTTTTTTCTTTCTCCCATGTATGTCTCTATAGTTTTCCTCAAAAAAAAGAAGAATTTCCGGTGCAGAAAATTCTTCTTTTTTATACATTTTTTATTTTTTGTAGTTTTCATTTTGTTGCGCAGTCACTCAGATTTTGCAAAACGGCTCCATATATGCCGCGGCATCCTTTAACTCCTCTTCAATGGCAAGCAGCCGGTTGTACTTCGCCACACGATCGCTGCGGCAGGGTGCTCCGGTCTTGATCTGTCCGGCATTCAGTGCCACCGCTATATCTGCTATGGTGGTATCCTCCGTCTCGCCGGATCTGTGGGAAATCACTGCCTTATAGCCGTTCTTGTGTGCCATCTCCACCGCTTCGAAGGCTTCAGACAGCGTTCCGATCTGATTGACCTTTACTAAAATGGCATTACCACAATGAAGTTTGATCCCGGCATCCAGCCGTTTTGTATTTGTGACAAACAAGTCATCTCCCACTAACTGGATTTTCTCTCCCAGCCGTTTCGTCAGCTCCTGCCAACCGTCCCAGTCATTTTCATCCAGTCCGTCCTCAATAGAGATAATGGGATAGTTCTCCACAAGCCGTTCATAATACGAGATCATTTCTCCGGTATCCCGCAGGACTTCCTCTCCCTTCAGCTTACTCTCTCCCGGGAAATGGTACATTCCCGTTTTTTCATTATATAGTTCACTGCTGGCGGCATCCATGGCGATCTTGATATCCTGCCCCGGCACATATCCGGAAGCATTGATCGCCTCCACGAGGAAATCCAGCACGCTCTCCGCATCCGGCAGGTCCGGTGCGAAACCACCCTCGTCCCCGACTCCGGTAGACAAGCCTTTCTCCTCCAGCAGTTTTTTCAGATTATGATAAATTTCCGCACAGATCCGTAACCCTTCCGCAAAGTTTTCCGCCTGTACGGGCATGATCATGAACTCCTGGAAATCCACGGTGTTCGCCGCATGCTTTCCGCCGTTTAAGATATTCATCATGGGTACCGGCAGAAGTCTCGGAGAGATTCCTCCAAAGTAACGGTACAACGGAAGGCCCAGTGCCTCCGCAGCTGCTCTTGCCACCGCCATGGACACTGCCAGCATGGCATTAGCGCCTAAATTACTTTTATTATCTGTGCCATCCGTCTCCCGCAGGATCCGGTCGATACGGATCTGCTCCAATGCATTCTCTCCCACCAAAACACTTGCAATCTTTTCATCCACGTTTTTCACGGCATGCTGCACACCCAGACCGAAATATCTGATCTCACCGTCCCTGAGTTCCACGGCTTCGAACTGTCCGGTGCTGGCTCCGGAAGGCACTGCCGCAATACCTTTTGTGCATCTGCCGGTCTCTTTGTCCTTCACAGTAACAATCGCTGCCACCGTGGGATTTCCTCTCGAATCCAGGATCTCCCTTCCATGTACTTCGACGATCTCCAGATATTTTTCCATAAAAAACCTCCTTACAGGCATCCTTAACTTACTTTTTCTTAGGTAAGTATGTCCCATAAGAAGGTTATTATTCAGATCTGCTATGCGTTAATACGCTTTTCCGGCAAGGATCTCACAGTAATCCTTATAATTTTTCTCAAGCAGTGCCGGAGTATCCAGTCCATAGGGACACTTGGATTTACATCTGCCACAATGCAGGCACTCTTCAATCTTACGCATCTTCGCCTGCATCTCGTCTGTCAGCTGTGCGGCGGAAGGTGCTCTGCGGATCATCAGACTCATGCGGGCACAGTTGTTGATCTCGATTCCCGCGGGGCATGGCATGCAGTAGCCGCAGCCTCTGCAGAATTCTCCCTGCAGTTCTTCTCTGTCATGATCGATCACCGCCTGCAATGCGGGTGTCAATGCAGGCGGATTATCTATATAGGACAGAAATTCATCCAGTTCGCTCTCCCGCTGCACTCCCCAGATCGGAAGTACATTATCAAACTGTGCCAGATATGCATATGCCGCTGCTGAATTATTGATCAGTCCGCCGGACAGTGCTTTCATGGCGATAAATCCCATGCCTGCTTTTTTACAATCCTGTACCAGCTCCAGATCCTTGTCCGTTGCCAGATAGCAGAAGGGAAACTGCAGAGTCTCATACAGTCCGCTTTCGATGGCTTCATGCGCAACATTCAGGCGATGGTTCGTGATGCCGATATGGCGGATCATGCCTTTGTCCTTTGCTTCCAGCATAGCCTCATACAATCCTGTGCCATCTCCCGGCTTCGGGCAGAATGCCGGGTTATGGAACTGATAAATGTCGATATAGTCTGTTTTTAATTTTTCCAGGGAAGTATGCAACTCCTTCCAGAAGCCTTCTGTTGTGGTGGCTCCTGTCTTGGTAGCGATATATATTTTGTCCCGCATACCCTCAAAGGCAGCGCCCACTTTCTCTTCACTGTCGGTATAGTATCTGGCAGTGTCATAAAAGTTCACGCCTGCCGCATAGGCTTTGCGAAGCAGTCCAATGGCTGCTTCCTTGGAGATCCGCTGGATGGGCAGCGCTCCGAAGGAGTTCTTCTCTACGGTGATTCCGGTGCTGCCCAGAGTTACCAGATTTTTCTTCTGTTCCATATAATATAATTCTTCCTCCTGCTAATAAGAAGATATCATGTAAAAATCAGTTACAAAATCCTCAGGCACCGTGCAAAGTGCCTGAGGAATCTTCATCTGCTTTTATGGTTTCTGCGATCTTACCGAAAATATTCCGGTGATTACTTTTTAATTAACAGAGACTTTCCTGTCATTTCTGCTGGCTGCTCCATACCCATCACGTTGATCAGGGTAGGTACGATATCTGCCAGGCATCCGCCCTCTTTCAGCGTATAAGCAGGATCGTAGTTTACCAGGATGAACGGAACCGGATTGGTGGTATGTGCGGTATGAGGCTGACCGGTGGTGTAATCGATCATCTGCTCTGCATTACCGTGGTCTGCACAGATGAACAGAACGCCGTCTACATCCTTCACTGCCTGTACTGCCTTGCCTACGCACTCATCTACGGTCTCAATCGCCTTGATGGCTGCGGAGATCACACCGGTATGACCTACCATATCGGGGTTCGCGAAGTTGATCACGATCACATCGTATTTTTCAGAGCGGATCGCATCAAGCAGTTTCTCGCAAACCTGAGGAGCACTCATCTCCGGCTTCAGATCATAGGTCGCCACATCCTTGGGAGAATTTACCAGGATACGATCCTCTCCCTCGTTGGGCTGCTCTACGCCGCCGTTGAAGAAGAAGGTTACATGTGCATACTTCTCAGTCTCGGCGATACGTGCCTGCTTCATGTCATGGGCTGCCAGCCACTCACCGAAGGTATTGGTAATGGCGATCTTGTGGAATGCCACTTCTTTATTAGGAATGGTAGGATCGTAATCGGAGAAGCATACAAAAGTAATATCCTTTCTCACACGGTCAAATCCCTTGAAGTCATCATCACAGAAGGCTCTGGTGATCTCTCTTGCACGGTCGGGACGGAAGTTGAAGAAAATTACGGAATCCTTGTCCTGCACCAGTCCGACTGCCTTGCCATCTTCTACAACAACAGTAGGTTTTACAAACTCATCGGTCTCTTCTCTGTCGTAAGACTCCTGGATACCACAGATACCGCAGGCAGCGGTCAGACCTTTGCCCTCGGTCATGGCGTCGTAAGCCAGCTGTACACGGTCATAATTGTTATCACGATCCATAGCATAATAACGGCCCATTACAGAAGCGATCTTACCTACACCGATTTTCTTCATTTCTTCATTTAACTGCTCTGCATAGCTCTTACCGCTGGCGGGAGGGGTATCACGTCCATCTAAGAAGCAGTGAACATATACTTTTTCCAGGCCCTGCTGCTTCGCCAGCTCCAGCAGGCCGTACAGATGGGTAATGTGGCTGTGTACGCCACCGTCGGATAACAGACCCATCAGATGCAGGGCACTGTTGTTCTTCTTACAATTATCAATGGCTTTTAACAGAGCTTCATTCTTAAAAAAGTCGCCGTCCTGGATCTCCTTGGTGATACGGGTCAGCTCCTGATATACGATACGGCCGGCACCCATATTCATATGACCTACCTCAGAGTTACCCATCTGACCTTCGGGAAGACCTACTGCCATACCGCTGGCATTACCATGTACAAAAGGATACTCCTTCATCAGGGAATCCATCACAGGGGTATTGGCCTGTGCTACAGCGTTGCCCTCTACCTTATCATTCAATCCATAACCATCCAGGACCATTAATACAACCGGTTTCTTTCTCATCGATCGTTCCTCCATTTTTACTTTTGATTATTATAAATTACCAGTACGGCTCCGGAAAATGGTCTGCGTCCCGGATCCGTTCTGAAAGCTTACATTACGTCCACCGAGATTATACACTGAAAACGACGGATGCGCAATAGCAACCGCAGATTTCTTGATCTGCATCTTTGGGCGTTTTTTCTGCAAATCATTTTTCTGCAAATCATCCGGATTTACTTGTATTTTTCCTGCATATGCGCTAAAATATCCCTTAAACTCTCATTTGGGAAAAGGGGTTATCTTATGGTTACATTATTGGCAAAATTATTTATCAGGGATCATGAAAACGTCACGGATTCCGGCGTTCGCCAGGCATATGGAATGCTCTGCGGTATCGTCGGGATTTTTTTCAACCTGATCCTGTTCACTACCAAGGCTCTGGCAGGCTTTTTCAGTCATTCCATCGCCATCACGGCGGATGCATTCAACAACCTGTCGGATGCAGCATCCTCCATCATTACGCTGGCAGGCTTCAAAATGGCGGGACAGAAGCCGGACTCTGACCATCCCTTCGGACACGGACGGATCGAATATATCTCCGGGCTGTTAGTCTCTATTTTAATCGTGCTCATGGGCTTCGAACTGGTAAAAAGCTCTGTAAGTAAGATTTTCCATCCGGAAGTTCCTGACTACTCCCCTGTCATTATCGGCATCCTGGTATTTTCGATCCTGGTAAAGTGCTATATGGCTCTATATAACCGCAGCATCGGTTCCCGGATCGGTTCTGTGGCAATGAAGGCTACCGCCATTGACAGTTTGAGCGATATGATAGCAACCACCGTGGTTCTCATCGGCACTATCGTCTCCGCCGCCTCGGGCATCATTATCGACGGTTACTGTGGTGTGCTGGTGGGTATGTTCATCCTGTACTCCGGATTTGTCGCAGCCAAAGACACGATCAGTCCCCTGCTTGGGCAGCCCCCCGAGCCTGAACTGGTACAGCAGATTAACGACATCGTTCTCTCTTATGATGATGTCACCGGGATTCACGATCTGATCGTGCATAATTACGGCCCCGGAAGGACTCTGATCTCTCTGCATGCGGAGGTTCCTGCCGACGGTAATATTCTGACCCTGCACGATACGATCGATACCATAGAGCATGAACTGCGCAGCAAATTAAACTGTAACGCTGTGATCCACATGGATCCCGTCAGCACCAATGACCCCGAGACACTGTCCCTGAAAGCAGAGGTAAAAGCTTATCTGGATCAGATCGATCCAAAACTCAGCATGCATGATTTCCGCATCGTCAAGGGACTGACCCACACGAACCTCATTTTTGACATCGTAGTCCCCTATGATTATCCCGTTTCCGATCAGGATGTGGTTGACTCCGTCACGAAACGGATCCAGATGAACCACCCGGATTTCTACGCAGTGATTGATGTGGATAAGGCAGTGGTACAATAAAGTTTGTATTAAAAACGCCTTTTTTTGCATAAAAAATACAAAAACAGGAGATTTTGGCCTTTTATAAGAGCTTATTTTCGCTAAAATGGGAAAAATAATAAAATCAGTACAAAAAATGTTTGATTTAGAAGATTTTTTGTACTGATTTTTCTATTTTGATGCGATTTTCACCAAAACAATAGAAATGCCTATGACGTACAGACATTATGAGAAAATGTAGAACCCCTGCAGCGGATGGAATGTCCTTCCGGGAATGTTTGTCAGACGATGGTGATATTTTCTCGACCGCTATGTCACTTTTCGTCAGGAAATTCCCTCCGGGAGACCTGACACCCCGGAAGGATGTTCCATCCGATGCAGGCGTTCGTGGGGGTTATGGCAACCCTACGTTACGAGCCATGCACTCAATTTATTTCTGACTGTTGATGTAGTTGATCAGTCCCTCTGCGGCGATAATCTTCTGCATGAACTCGGGGAACGCCTGTCCCTGGAAGCTTTCGCCTGTGGTAAGATCTTGGATCACTCCGGTATTGAAATCTATCTCGACTTCATCGCCGTTTTGAATCTTCCGGGATGCCTCGGGACACTCAATGATGGGCAGTCCGATGTTAATGGCATTGCGGTAGAAGATTCTGGCGAAGGTCTCTGCGATGACACAGCTGACACCTGCAGCCTTGATGGCGATGGGGGCATGCTCTCTGGATGAGCCGCAGCCGAAGTTTTTCTCCGCTACGATGATGTCACCCTTTTTTACATTTTTAATAAAGTCCTTGTCAATATCCTCCATGCAGTGAGTGGCCAGTTCTGCAGGATCGGAGGAATTCAGATATCTTGCGGGAATGATAACGTCAGTATCCACGTTATCTCCGAATTTGAAAACTATTCCTTTTGCGTTGTTCATTTTCCGTTACCTTTCTATTTCTTATATTCATCTATTTCAGTTCACAAGGGCAGGAAATCTTGCCGGTGATGGCGCTGGCTGCCGCTACTGCGGGACTTGCCAGATAGATCTCGGATTTTACATGTCCCATACGTCCGACAAAGTTACGATTGGTCGTGGAGACACATCTCTCGCCTTCTGCCAGGATACCCATGTATCCACCAAGGCAGGGTCCACAGGTAGGAGTGCTTACGACTGCTCCCGCTTCAATAAAGGTCTTCAGAAGTCCCTCTTCCATGGCCTGCATATAGATGGACTGGGTGGCAGGAATTACGATGCAGCGCATGCCTTTCGCCACATGTCTGCCCTTGAGTACCTTTGCTGCGGTGCGCAGATCGTCAATACGTCCGTTGGTGCAGGAACCGATGACTACCTGGTCGATGGCAATGGCGTCCATCTCGTGGATCTCATCGATGGTATGTGTATTCTCCGGCAGATGAGGGAAGGCCACGGTAGGCCGTAAAGTGCTTAAGTCAATGGTATACTCCGCATCATACTGTGCATCCGGGTCTGCTTCGAATACTTTATAGGGACGCTTGGAGTGTTCTTCCATATAAGCAATAGCTTTCTCATCCACAGGGAAAATACCATTCTTGCCACCGGCCTCAATGGCCATATTGGCAATGGTGAAACGGTCATCCATGGACAGATTGGCGATACCGTCCCCTACAAATTCCATAGACTTGTACAGTGCACCGTCCACACCGATCATGCCGATGATATGTAAGATCACATCCTTACCACTGACCCATTCTGCGGGTTTGCCGATCAGATTGAATTTGATTGCTGCAGGTACTTTGAACCATGCCTTACCGGTAGCCATACCGGCTGCCATATCCGTGCTTCCCACACCGGTGGAAAATGCTCCCAAAGCACCGTAAGTACAGGTATGGGAATCTGCACCGATGATCACATCTCCGGCTACAGTAAGTCCTTTCTCCGGAAGCAGGGCATGCTCGATACCCATCTCTCCCACTTCGAAATAATTGGTGATCTCATTGCGTCTTGCAAACTCACGGACACATTTGCAGTGCTCCGCAGACTTAATATCCTTATTGGGAACAAAATGATCCGGTACCAGTGCGATCTTATCCTTATCAAACACCCCCTGCACCTTCATTTTATCCATTTCCTTGATTGCCACCGGACTGGTGATATCGTTGCCCAGCACCAGATCCAACTGTGCCTCGATCAGCTGTCCTGCCTGTACCTGCTCAAGACCCGCTGCACGGGCAAGTATCTTCTGTGTCATTGTCATTCCCATTGTTTACTGCTCCTTTTTCTCTTCATACAGCTTGTGCGTTCTGCACAGCTGTTCCACACTTCAGATCCGTAATACTTCTCTTTGAAGTTTTCATTATTGTAGCACACTCATTTGTAATTGAAAACATCCACATTTAACATATTTCTACGTAAATGTGGATGTTTTAGTATTAAAACATTGATTTATTTTATTATTATCATGCAACAGATTTTATGATAAACAGTCACTGTTTTCGTTCTTTTCTGCCGTCTCAGACTCTCTGGGAACCATATTTTGACCATTCTGTGACTTTACTTTCCAGGTCAATACCACCTTGAACAGATCTCCGTCCAGTTCGATCCGGAATTTGCCGCTCTGCAGTTCCGTGAAGCTTTTGGCGATGGCCAGCCCCAGTCCGCTGCCCTCGGTATTACGTGAGGTGTCTCCTCTGACGAACCGTTCCGTCAGTTCCTCTCCGGATACGGACAACTCCTGTGCCGTGATATTTTTTAAGATGATCGTCACATCCTCTTTTGCCGTGAAACCGTTGACATAGACTCTGGTGCCGGGTAACGCATACTTGGCAATATTGCCAAACAGATTTTCAAAAATACGGAAGGTTTTCTGACTGTCCAACGGCACGATGACCTTCTCTTCCGGCAGGCTCATCCGCACTTCCAGTCCGGCATCCGTCAGCTTGTCTTCCATCTCGAATTCCACCTGCTTGACCATGCTTACGATATCCACATCGCGGATATCAAGCGTGATATTCCGGGAATTTGCCTTGCTGACTTCAAACAGGTCTTCAATCAGTGCTTTCAGCCGCAAAGCTTTCCGATCCAGCGTCTCCAGATACTCCTTGCGCTGCTCCTGCGTCACTCCCGGCTCCTGCAGCAGCTTTACATAAGTAATGATAGCCGTCAGCGGGGTCTTCAGATCGTGGGATACATTCGTGATCAGTTCCGACTTCATCCGCTGGCTCTTTACTTCCTCCGCCACTGCATTACGAAAGCCCTCTTCGATCCGGTAGATCTGCGGCTTGAAGGGTTCAAATACTCCCAGATCCTCCTCAATGGTCACATTCAGATTGCCCTGGGCGATCTCATTAGTGGCCTTTAATAACAAACCATACTTTTTCTGTAATTTGCTGATATAGCGCCGCAGCAGAAAGTACAGTATCACAGAATAGATGATTGCGATGGTCAGTCCTCCCAGCGGCAGACTGCATATCACCACCAGGATCAGGGCATTCCACAGCACAATCCGCAGGATCAGCTTTTTGGCATCCTTCGTCACATCAAAATGCTCTGCATCATGATAGACATCCACCACCTTATCCCTGCCAATGGAGAATCCCTTCTTCATTCCTCTCCACAGTTTTTTCCAGAAAGGCACTAACAGATAGCACAAGCTGTGCTGTCTCAAATACGCTCTGGCTCCCTGAACCCGCATTGCCCGCAGGGATACTCCCAAGCACCAGGCAATGAAAAACAAGGCTGCCACTGCCAGAACATTTAATGCATAGGTCAGTATTGTGGTCGACATCTGTATCTGCGCACTGTTTCCCTGTAAAACCGTGTTCAGCGCATGACCGCTCCTTACCCAGGATACCAGTCCTACCACCTGTTCACTTCCAATGCCGGCGATCACCACAAGGATCACAACGATCGCCTCGACAGGCAGCTTCAGCAGAACCACCTTCTCCCAGGCTCTCTCTTCCTCAAGTCCCGGCAATACAAGCGCCAGCAGGAAGATCAACAGACACAGGATCAGAAACATCTGCTGGCATCCGGACAGATAGTAGGATGTATACTGGTCTCCCATGGAAAAGTAAACACTGACATTGTTCATGTCCTGATCATAATAAATATACTGACCGTTCTGTCCCAGACTCTGTGCCGCCTGTCTGGAGATGCAGTAGGTGATCTCACAATTTCTCGGCATTTCCAGCCGGAACATGGTATTATGACCGGCAGAGATTTCGCTGCCCATATTGGCATCCACCATGCGCGTAAGACCGCAATTACGGATCACTTCCGCCGCTGTCTTGCGAAGGGTTGTCGTATCCGATCCGATCACCGTATTCCCTAAGGTGGCATCATTTCCATAGTCGTCAAATACAAAAGTCAGATAAAAGCTCTGGTCCTCCGCCACAATATCCGTATCCGCCAGATTACTTAGGATCTCTCCGGTCTTAGTATCCCGGATCCTATAATCATACAAATTATTCAGCTGACCAAAGGAGCTTTCCAGGGTATTGAAGTGCTCTTCCAGGTATTCCCTGGTCTGTACTGCAAAGCTTCCCTGGGCTACATAGTCTTCGGGATCTTCTCCTTCCGGTATGGTGAGGTCCTCCGTATCTCCGTCCGCCATTTCTGCCCGCTTCTGGTCATCATTGAGCCATTCATTCCCCTCCGTGGACTGCATATATAATTCTCCATAGCTTAAGGAAGTCTGGTGTTCTTTGTTGTACAGATCACGGTAGAGCAGATAGCAGTTCTGATACAGATAAGTAATCGTATTCGACGTCTCCAGCGGATCCGCAATGTATTGTTCATTTCTCCTGCTCTCCGCCCTGCGCTCGAAGATTCCGTAACAGGCGGTAAAAATGCCGGAAGCTGCCAGACTGACAATCCATCCGATGATCAGCCATTTGACTGCGGGCTTTCTGTGTTCTCTGTGTTCTCTGTGTTCTCTGTGTTCTGTTGTCTCCGCTTCTTTCACAGCCTCTGTTACCTGTTCCATTCTTACACCTCTCCAGTCATTTCCCTCTGCCTGCCGAAACGCTTTGTTTCCCACATCCGCATTTATTGTTTGTCGATCTTATAACCTACACCCCATACCACTTTCAGGTATTTGGGGTTGCGTGGATCGATCTCGATCTTCTCCCGGATGTTCCGCACATGTACCATAATAGTATCCGTGTTGACTGCTTTCTCGTTCCAGATACGCTCGTAGATCTCATCCGCGGAAAATACTCTGCCCGGATTCTTGATCAGGAGCTGTACGATCTTGAATTCCATAGGAGTCAGCTTCACTGCTTCTCCGTCCACCGTCACTTCCACGGTTTCTTCGTTCAGTTCCAGTCCACCGATGGTATACACATGGGATTTTTCCTGTTCTTCCCCACTGACCGCCGTCAGATATTTGGAATATCTGCGCAGATGGGAATTCACCCTCGCCAACAGCTCCAACGGTGTGAAGGGTTTGGTCACATAGTCATCCGCTCCCATATTTAATCCCATGATCTTATCTACTTCCTCGGACTTGGCGGACAGCATGATCACCGGGAACTCGTGATTCTGTTCCCGCAGCTTCATTAACATTGTCACACCGTCCATCACCGGCATCATAATATCCAGGATAGCCAGATGAATCTCTTCCCGTGTTACGATCTCCAGTCCTTCCTTACCGTTGGCAGCTTTCCATACCTGATACCCCTGATTTTTCAGATAGATTTCCACACCATCCCGGATTTCCTTATCATCCTCCACGATGAGAATATGATATTTATTGTTCTCCATGACTCCCTCTCATTCTGCCACATGCGGCAAGGGGATCCTCTCCCCTGTCTGTTTCTGATTCTAATTTATAATTTCTAATTTCACCTACTGAAAAAACGAAAGATTTTCTAAAGATTTTTTTCGCAAAAACACCAAGGAGGTGGACATTCGGTGCCACCTCCTTGATCATCTTCGAAGCGTACATTTCCGGCTGCCATGGTTATACTTCATCCTCATAATACCGGATCATGCATACCAGTTCACCGTCCTCCACGGACACCTCTGCTTCCTCTCCCAGGAATTCATTGCTGATCCCGATGGGGAAATCGTTGGTGATCACAGCATTTTCCAAAGAATATTTCATGCCGCGGATATTCACGCCTTTTGCCTCCTTCGTCAGGGCAAACAGCGACATGGTGCCCTCCAGCTCCTTCCGGAAATGCACGGCTTCGTTCTGCAGTACCAGCACCATTCCCGTACCGTCTACCAGGTACCCCACCGCGCCGTGATTTTTGAGATACAGCAGACACTGGATATTCGCCAGAGTATGATCAAATCTCCCGCCGGTGGCCGCATAAATACGGAAATCGGTATAGCCCAGCTCCAGCCCCCGCTTGATAGCTGCCAGCATGTCTGTGTCATCCTTGCACTCCGGCAGGCGGCAGATCTTCTCCGGAACGGTCTGTTGTAGCTGTTCCACAGCAAGCTTCTCCTGTTCGCTCATCGAGTCAAAATCTCCGATGATCAGATCCGGCTCCACATTCAGTATCCCACAGTAGCTTAAGCCGCCGTCCACCGCGATCACATAATCTTCCTCCGTCACAGACAGCTCTCCCATCGTGAGATCTCCTGCGCCGATCAAAATACATTTACCCATAGTATTTACAGTTTTCCTTTCCTGTAACGGTTCCGTCCTTATCATTCTCCAAATCACATGAATACGCCTGCACTGCTTTGCGGCAGGCCTTATTTCCGAAACAGACGTTTCGTCTGCGAGCCGTCACGCACTATTCTACAATTTCTGCGTTTACTTTTCAAGCCATACGCAGTATATTTAATCTGTTCAAACTTACAACGATACTCAGAGGATGAACATCCCTGTATGTGAAAGGCACTCTCATGAATCTATATGACAATCAGCCGCTGACCGTTGCGGAGCTCCGCAGGTTGCAGGCTTTGGAAAACCGATATCGGAATGCTGCCAGAGAAGTGTTTACGAACCGTGTGGAATACTACCACAGGTTCACCGGTGGGCACTACACTACTATCACCATCCGTGACCAGAAGACCCGCTGGGGAAGCTGTTCCTCGAGAGGAACTTTATCCTTCAATTACCGCCTGATCTACGGTCCCGCCGGTCCTCTGGATTATGTGGTAGTCCACGAGCTCTGCCACCTGACTCATATGAACCATTCGAAGGACTTCTGGAACATGGTCGAGCGCATCATGCCGGATTACCGGATCTATAAGCAGTGGTTAAGGGAGCACGGACAGGAGCTTACCCTGACGACACATCTGAAAAAGCAGGGCATTCCCATCCGCCTTGGCTAAGGCACCTTGCTATAAATGGCGGCCTGTTTTTCAACAGACCGCCATCTTTTACTATTCTGCTCTACGCAGTGCTATCTTCCGTTTATCTGTTCTCGTTTACATAGACCTGTACACGGCTCTGAATGACACCTGCCACATCTCTCGCACTCTTCTGTCCTGAGAAGTATGCTCCGGCTTCTTCCGAAATGATATTGGAGATTGCCTCATTATAGTATCCTCTCTTGTTCACGCTTTCCACAAAGCTTACGATCCTGTCCACCTGCTCCTGTGTCAGCTGCGGCAGCAGTATTTCCTCCCCATTGATGTAATAGGTCTCATCGTATTCCACTTTGTTGCCGTTCTCATCCATATAGTACGGCTTCTTCGTAGCATCCTGCACATTCTTCTCAAAGGTGCTGCGAAGTACCGGAAGATTGTATTCCTGTTCCTGTATTTTATCCTGATATTCCTGTGTCAGATAGTAGCGCAGGAATTCCCATGCACCGTCCAGGTTCTTGGATTTTGCAGACAGCGCATACATCCTGTTACCTGCCCATAATACGGATCCCATGTCTCCATCGGTCGGGAAGCCTACAAAGGAGATATCCTCACCGAAGACACCGTTGATCGTACCGTTCAGGTCACGGATGTTGCTGATGGAGATGGTATCCAGCAGGGTTCTGTCCTCACGGAACTGGGATTCATAATTATTCCAGTAATCCTCTCCCCAGTAATCCTCTCCATATTCTACCGGCAGCCCGGCTGCATAGGTCAGCATTGCCACGAAATTATCCGTATCAAATGCACATTTTCCGGTGGATACATCCACGAAATCACTGCCACAATAATTCATCATGGTATACAGGAAGCTGTCTCTGGTCTCATCACTGAAGAGTGCGGTTCCTTCCGGCATGGTATCCCGGATCGTCTGCAGTTCTTCCATAGTAATGGAGGTACGGTCACCGAAAATAGATTCTTTTCCTACCATAGTAGAGATATAGAAGGAAGGAATCACATAGTACAGTTTACCGTCCACACGGTACGCATCCCAGACATTCTGCAGATAGTCGTTTTTCGATAATTCCTCATCCCCCGCAATGAGATCATCCACATTTGCCACCAGTCCCTTGGCAATATAGCTGTCCATTGACATATTGCTGTCCACGACCAGAATATCCGGCATTCCTCCGGAGATGATATCATTATTTAACTGCTTCACACCGAGAGTATAATCCTCTGAAGTGTTGTAGGTATTGTATTCCTTGACTACAATACGGTAAGTGTCACCGGACTTATTATACTCTACTACTTTTCTCTTCAGATCATAGTCGATATAGTTACCGGCCAGTGTAAGAACGATCCTGTCCTTGATATCCTCCGGCTTCACGTGGGTGAACAGACCGCCGCATATTTTGCCTTCGTTGTTATCATAGTAAAAGCCCAGGAACTGTTCCTCGTCCAGTATCAGGAAATTGTTCAGGCTGCCGGCAGCCAGATCTGAATTGATATAACTCATGATCTGCTTCGACTCCTGTGTCTGCACATTATAACCAAACAATCCGTTACTATCGGCATAGTACAGGATGTCACCGTCTCCGGGCACCATATTATAATAACCGCCGTTGGTCAGTGTCGAGGAAAGCTTTATTCCTTCTGATACCGCATCTGTTGCAGGATCATAGGTTGCGATATACATATCCGTGTAATTGCTCTCATCATAATAGATGATCTGCAGCTTGCCATCCGGCGTAATGATATTCGAGCTTGCATTGTTGAAAAGTGTTGCTGCTGCCTCTGGCAGCTCCTTCCGGTCTGTGATACCCTCTTCCGTCACAGTGCATTTCTCTATTTTATCACCGCTTAACATCAGTGTCAGGGTCCCATCCTCATTGGGGATGATACTATGTACCCAGGAATAGCTTTCTTCTGTATTCATATCATTCAGATCAGCTTCCCATAAGATAGTCCCATCCGCACTCCAGCAGATCAATGTATAATCATTCGTACTGCTGTAATCATCTTCGGAATATGTCTCACTATAGTAATTGCGTATTCCGTAGACATTTCCATCCGAGCCGACCGTACAATTGTTGAGCGATGTGCTAGTATAACTGCTGTTCCCTGCCGGTGCATCTACCACATCCATATCCGCTGCCGCAATATCCTGTGTGCTGGCCGCCTGCTCCGTAAGAGGCACTGCTTCATTTCCGTCCCCAGAAGCCTCACCGCCCTGTGCAGGTGCCGGAGTAGCCGGAGCCTCTCCTTCCTTCCACATAGGCAGTTCTACGGTGCCAATGACGGTACCATCCTGTTTCATTGTAGTAAGATGCAGCGTACTCTGACTGCCGTTATCGGAATATTCATAGGTCTCAAACAGAAGGTAAACCGTATCTCCCTTTCTGGTCAGCAGATCAATATTCATATTGTCTGAATCCATATTGAGATCCAGGGCCTGTTCCTTAAATACATACTGTTTTGCAAGACTGGCATCGGCCGCACTGCTGCCGCCGTTTCCGTTCCCGCCGTTACCCTTTCCACAGGCAGTCAGACCTGCGATCATTGCCACGGTCAACGCGATACTGATCAGTTTTTTCCCTTTCTTTTTCATTCTCCCTCTCCTTTTCTTGTCTGTGTCTGTTGTTTTACGACTGCTGTTCCTCTTTTGTCTCCTCCGGTGTCTGCGTTTCCTCTGTCTGCATGTTCATTGTCTGCGCTTTCTCCGGCTCTTCCGAAGCTGCATCCGCAAGCTCTGTTTCCTCCGCCGGTTCATCCGTCAGCCAGGAGAATTCACTGTCTGCATAAGGGTCTTCCTCCAGTTCCCGTTCCAATTCCTCCAGGACATCCCTCTCCTTGTGGGGGTGCTTTTTCTCTCTGCGGCGTTCCACAGCCCGCTCTGCCTTATCCTTACCGGTATGCCATACCTCCTTCAAGGTCCAGCCCTTATGGCGCCACCAGTGTACAAAGCACCAGATAACGGTCACTACCGGATATAATAACAGAAGCAGCATAACTACCGTAAGCAATGCAATAATGTCTTCATAGCCTCTCGCCAGATTCTCCCAGTAGGGGTAGATGATGGCTTTTCCGTTCATGGAACGCGTTCCGAAGGCAAGGATTGTTTTGATCCGGTTGGGCAGAGAATAACGTCTGCTGTTTTCCACGATCTCAACGTTTTTCTCATCTATGCCGATCCCTTCTTTTACTTTGCCGTAGGCGAACTCATCCACAGGGTTCGGCATCACGATCTCGTAATGATTGATCCCGTTATTCGTACCATAAGCAGACAGTGTCTCATAAGACACATAGACCACCGTGGAATTCAGTCCCGCCGCTTTATCCATTCTGCTGTCCGGGCGCTGCACCACACCGGTGACGATATGGGGTACATTGCCGATATATACTGTCATGCCCACCACATCATTAGAGCCGAACAGCTGCCAGGCCGCATCCTGATCGATGATACAATAATCCTGCATCAGATCATTACCGGAAAAATAGGCGCCGGTGATCAGTTTCAACGGATGGAACATAAAAAAGTCTCCGCCGATACCGATGGCATTGGCATCCAGCGTATTTTTCCCGTTGACCAGGGTGATCTTGCCGTCCGCACTGTAGGCATCCACCCAGAGTCTTGCACTGGGGTTCTCTGAGGTCTCTGTAATAGAGGCCTCCTGCAGCACATTTTTCAGTGAATATTCAAAGCTTTGAATGGTATCCTCCGTCACTTCCGCTTTGGAGGAGAAAAAGCAGCTGATCTGTGCCACATCCTTTTTTTCACTCCAGCGTCCGGCCATCTGCTGGGCATCCTGGGTATTTGCCAGATGGTTGGTCCATCCCAGCAAAAGCAGGAACAGAAGAAAGGATACTACTGCACTGCAGTACCATATGCATTTCTTTTTATTCTGTATTCGAATCCGAAACATCTGATCTGTTTCTTCCTTCCTGTTAAATTATTTTCCGTCTGAAAGACCTTTTATGAATTATTTGCCAGTCTGACCAGCTTTCCTGCCTCTACCGGCTGGGTAGATGTCGTAATGACAAATTCAGAGCCATATAACGCCCCACTCACTGCGGACTGGGTGTCATCACTTGCCAACACTTCCACATCTACACGGGTTGCAACATAACGATTGCCCAGAGGACTGCTCTTGGATTCCACGATCAGGATAAACTTACCGTTGCTGTCCTCACGGATGGCACTGTTGGGTACGATCAGATCGTAATTGGCACTCTTCTGTCCTACGGATACATTTAAGGACTGTCCGGGTGTCACTTCATCTCCGGTGATATCAAAGGTCAGCAGCTTCTTCTGTCCTGGATCTGTGGTATCCGGCTTGATGCTGGCCAGGGTAATATCCATATCACTGTATCTCCAGGAGTTCACCAGGTCTGCCTTATCTCCCACAGAAAGTCTCTTCGCCTGATCATTGGTCACGGAGAAGCTCATGGTAAAGCCCTTACCCTCCGGCTGCATGGTCACCAGTGCAGTATCCGGCTGTGCCTCGTCTCCTGCCTTGACTGTTACGCTGGTAATGGTACCCGAAATGGGGGCTTCGATGCTGGCACCTACCGCATTCTCCTGTAATTTTGCGATATCATCTCTCTGCTTCTGGAGACTGTCTAACTGGTAATCCAGATTCAGTTCCGTGGAAATATCCTTCAGCAGCTGTTCCTTGGTATCCTGTGCTGCTTTCAGCTGGATATTTCGTTTATCCAGTTCGGTCTGCCAGTTCTGGGTCTGCACCGTCAGGGAATTGGTGCTGTTCTCCTTGCTGTTCTGTTTATCTGCCAGTGCCTTGTTGGCATCTGCAAGCGCTTTTACCTTCTCATCATATGCTTTCACCTTGTCCGGATTGTTATTGATAAATGCCTGTCGTTCATTGATCAGCGACTGATACTGTTCCCTGTTCTTCAGTGCCAGCTGGTATTCGTCCTCTGTCACCTGATTGACAAAGCCATTACCGGATACCGAACTTGCAATGTTCTCATTGTATTTATCGATGGTGGCCTGACAGGTGGCCTGAGCTGCCTGCCATTCGCTGATCTTGTCTTTCGCAATCTTGACTTCATCACTGTTTAATGCTGCCTGGGCTGCGTTCACCTTATTCTGCTCCGAACCGGTGTCTGGCGTTCCTCCGGCATCCACGTTCACCTGTGCGGTCTTCAGCTGATTGATTGCGTTGGTGGCTTCATCCACCTGCTTCTGCCATCTGTCGATCTCTGCCTCCGCCGCCACAATGCGACTCTGATAAGTGTTTATGGAAGCCACATTTCCGTTCTGTACATTCTGGAAGGTAGAATTGGAAATGTCACCGGATAACAATGCCAGCTCAAAATCCAGCATTGCCTTATCCAACGCAGCCTGGGCATCGGTCAGTTCCTTGCTTTCCTTATCCTCCAGTAACAGCAGGGGAGCTCCCTTCTCTACCTTGTCCCCGGTCTTTACCAGAACACTGGAGATCGTACGGGTCTCACTGATCTTCACATTATAAGGATCTCCGCTTTCCACCGTACCGGTACCGCGGATCTTCGCCGTGATGGTGCCAGACTGTACATATTGTGCCGCCACCTCCGGAAGGGAATAGTTCATAAATGTGTTGGAGAAAAATGTCAGCACTAACATTACAGACAAGAATATAATGGCTGCATTTTTAACCCATTCTCTTCTCTTTTTTCCACCGTTCTCGTTCATCTTGCTTCTCCTCTATACTTCTCTTTCTATCTGTACTCCGACAGTCGGATCCATGCCGGTATATCCTCAAAAATCAGTGATCCTAGCCTTTGACACCGCCCTGGTAGGTAATTCCGTCTACCAGATATTCTTCTCCATAGAGAAATACTAAAAGGCTGGGCACCATGTAGATCGTAGCCACGGCGAATGCCAGTCCGATCTCTCCGGAATTGATCTTGC
This sequence comes from Waltera acetigignens, assembly GCF_025567015.1. Classification (NCBI taxonomy): domain Bacteria; kingdom Bacillati; phylum Bacillota; class Clostridia; order Lachnospirales; family Lachnospiraceae; genus Waltera; species Waltera acetigignens. The sequence continues at coordinate 32,428 of NZ_JAOQJO010000024.1, forward strand.
TTAAGAATACGGACAAGGGATGCATCTCCGCATCGGATAACAGGATCAGAGGCTGTTCCACCATATTCCAGTAATCGATAAATACAAGGATGGCTGCGGAACACAGCGCACCTTTGCACAATGGCATACAGATCAGCCGATAGATCTGCCACTCTCCGGCACCGTCAATCTGTGCCGCCTCCATGACCCCCACAGGAATTCTCTTCATGAACTTCGTCAGCAGATAGACTGCAAAGGGTGAAAAGATCCCGGGCAGCCAGATGGCCCAGTACGTATTTAATATATTCAGCTTTTCCGCCACCAGATAATTGGGTACCAGCGTTACCTGATACGGCATCAGCATCAATATCACATAGGAAAAAAATACCAATGACCTCAGCTTCCCCGAGTACCTGGCGAATCCATAAGACGCCAGCGATGCCACGATCAGCTGAAACAGTACGATCGGTCCCACCAGGATCACGGAATTCCAGAATTTCAGCAGATATTCCGGGCTTTTCAAAAGTACCGTAGTATACTGGCTAAAGGATACAATATCCGGTATAAATTTCAAATTCACTTTTTCGGAAATATAGACCTTGCCGCCCTTATCATTTGTGGCAAATACGGAACCATAGTTCGCTGATATCTCCGAAGATGACATGAAAGAATTGGTGATCGTCAGAACGATCGGCATCAGGAACAGTATGGCAAAAAAGGCTGCGATCACTGTTGCTATGCTGATGCGGATATTCTCAAATATCTTCTTTCTCTTCTTGAACCGGATCGCCCTTCTAAGCTCCGGTGGGACAGGTTTTTTCATCTTCTGCTCCATCAGCCTTCCACATCCTTTCCGAAATGATTTTCCACTGCGAACAGAAGTCCGATGATCACAATCATGACTAAGGACATCAATATGGCCGCTGCAGACAGCGTCTGATAATCCAGACTCTTGAACTTATTGTTCATGAAATGCTGCAGCATATAGATGGAGTCATAAGGGTAATCCGTGGTCAGCAGATAGATCTCACGGAAGATCTTAAATGAGCTGATCAGGGACATGATCGTCACAAACAAAAAAGTCGAGGACAGATACCGGATCTTGATGTAAAAAAAGGTCTGCAGCGGTGTTGCGCTCTCCAGCCTCGCCACCTCCAGCAGCTCATTGGGAATGCTGGCCAGGGCTGCCATGAACAGGATCATATTATATCCAAGATTCTTCCACAAAAACAGGATTACGATAACAATGATGGAATAGCTGGACTTCAGCCAGTCAATCTTCTCTACGCCGAAGACTCCCAGCAGATCATTGACTGCACCGTTATAATGAAACAATACCTGCCAGATCAACACGATGGAGGCTACCGGTACCATCATGGGGCTTAAGAAAAACGTACGGAACTGGCTCCGGAACGGAAGTTTGGATTCCAATACAATGGCAAGCAGCAGGGACAATACCACTGCCAGCGGTACGGCAATGGCCGAGAACACAGCAGTATTATGTACCGCTGTACGGAAAGCGGCATTCTGCACTACATTTCTAAAGTTGTCTAAAAAGACAAAATTCATACTGATGGGATTGTCCACCAGGGAATAAAAGATCACAACCAGAAAGGGTAGAAAAAAGAACGCAAGAACTCCAAGGAAGCTGGGGGCTATAAAAAGCCCCGAGCTCCTCTTGAGTTTTCGCATTCTTCTATCTAATTTGTGATGCTTACGCGTATGTTTCACATGCTGTCTGCTCACGATATTTTAAGCCTTTCCTTTATCTGTTTTCATTCACATAGACCTGTACACGGCTCTGAATGACACCTGCCACATCCGCTACGGACTTCTGACCTTTGAAGAATGCTTCCGCTTCCTCCGTGATGATATTGGTGATCTCATCATTACCGGTTGCACTGGAAGGTTCAGCCACACTGATCAGCTCCTTCAGAATATTGATTTCTTCCTCGGTAGGAGTGTGATAGGTGTACTCCCAGTCTCCGTAACTGATGCCGGAAGTACCGTCCTCCGGAATCGGATTCCCGTTCTCATCCAGGATCTGCTCACCGTTTTCATCTGTCATATATGTCACATTCAGTGCCTTCTCCACCATATCATCCAGTGCAGACTTTCTGGCGGGAAGTCCATAGGAATATAGATCATCAAACGGCTGATTCAGGTAGTTCTCAATAAATGCCCATGCGCCGTCCTTGTTGGAGGATTTGGCGGTAATCGCATACAGCTCACTGGCCTGCATATAAGTACCGCTGCCACCGCCGGAGGTAGGATATCCGATATAGGTTACCGGCTCACCGAACATAGCTTCCTCCTCCTGAATACTGTTCAGCTGATAGATGCCTGTCATATTCAACAGTACTTCACCGGACTGGATCTTCGCCGGTGTAGATCTGTCATCATTCTGCCAGTCATACTCTTCGGGGAAGGTATTGACAAATTCCAGTACTTTCTGGAAATCTTCCGAATCAAAGCTGCACTTTCCCGTCTCCCAGTCAATATAGCTGTCCAGATCATAGGCTAACAGTGTGTACAGCATGCCGCTCTTGGTCATGCCCTCAAACAGGGAAGCACCTTCATGCTGGCCTGCATAGGCTATAATATCATCAATGGTCCAGCCCTTCTTATCACCCACTTCGGAGGTTCTGCCGACGATCGTGCTTAAGGTGAAGCTCTTGGGAATTCCCACCAGTTTTCCGTCAAAGGTATAACTGTCTACAATATTTTCAAAGAAATCATCCTTGCTTAATACACTGCTCTTCTCCAGATATGGTGTCATATCCTCAAATACACCCTTGGAAGCCAGTTCCTTGACATCCAGGTTGGACAGATCCAGGATATCCGGGCACCCGGCTCCGGAGGTAATATCATTGTTCATGGCTGTAATGCCATCTGACCAGGAAGTTTCGGTCCAATTATTATCATCAATATATGTTTTAATATTGACATGATATTCATTACTCTGCTTGTTGAAGGCTACGGCTGCCGCCTGAAGGCTCTGGGAGGTATACAGGGTTCCGATCGTGATCTGGGACTTCTGTGCCACCTCACTGGCCTTGGTTCTGGTCAGCTTCACCAGGTCAGTTTCCCCTGTGTTCCAGTCATTGACCACTGCCAGGATCTTACCATCTGCGGTGGCTGCGGCATAGGTAACATAACTGCCGTTAATATCACTGTCCAGCCAGCTCAGTATTTCGGTAGTCTTCTGGTCTGCGAGACTATAATCATACAGGGCAGTATCCGTATTCACCAGAAGATCATTTTCTATTCCGGCACACAAGCCTCCGTTGCCGTTCGTGTTCGGGAAGTTATCATATGTCTGTCCCAATGCTTTGCCGTCAAAGTCGATCTGGGATAGCTTCACGTTGCCGGATTGGTCATAATAAGCCAGGTATACCTTGCCGTCTTTTGCTTTTCCCATGCCCTGGATCCACTGGCTGTCCGTCTGCACAGCTCCCTGAAATTGTCCGTCACTGCCAAACAGCCGGATCAGTGAATCAGAGCTGATATAAAATCTGCCCTGGTCGTCCAGGCACATGCTGCCCACATAAGAATTGTTCTCATCCTGCTGCATGATGTCCGTGATATCCTGTGCCATCAGTTCCGTACCGGATGCATCGTACTTGTGCAATACCGTCGTCTGCTGTGTATAAGCGTCATCACCTTCTGTGGCATTCCACTCAAATTCCGCAGTATAAATATTACCTTCTGCGTCTGCCTGCATGGAATAGATCCCACCGCCGTCAGCATTAATGGTGATCGGCAGGTCCTCCCTGGAACCGTCTGTCAGCGAATAAGCTCCAAGCACGACCTTGCTCTCACCGGAAGCTTCATCCCATTGGTAATTTGTATAATACAGTTTATCCCCCTGTACTGTCATGTTACTGTAGCTGGAATTCGTATTATCGTCCAGCTCCAGGTATTCGGGAACATATACATATTCCTTCTGTTCTGTCTGTCCCCCCTGATTCGATCCATCCTGCTTGCCGCAGGCTGCAAGCGACATTGCCATAACGGATGCCAGAGCAATCGCAGTTGCTTTTCTGCCCCTTAAATTTTTTCTCATACATTTTTCTCCTCTTTATTACGGTCTGTAATCCTACGGGTTCCCCCTGACAGCAAGTTCTACGGAGCAATCCATATTTCTTACTTATCTATGCACATTATACCCTATTTCTATAGTAAAAGCATCTTAAGAATTTATGAACTTAGATTACGATGTGTATAAAAAAAGTATAGGCCCAAAGGACCTATACCATCTTATGCATTTCTGCCTTTCTTCTGTGATGCCGGTACAGGCTTCCCAGTCTGTTGTAGAACCAGAAGGACTGTACCAGAATATTATTGGCTTTTCCGATTTTCTCCTTGGTAGTGCCGCGGTAATAGGAGCCTCCGCATTTGATTCCTTCTCCCAGCTTCACTGCCCGGATCAAATCGGATTCACAACTGATCTTCTCTGGTATATCGGTATACGCCATACCGATACAGTCCGTTTTGTGAGCATCGCTTCCACCGAAGGTTGGCAGTGCGTACATTTCCGCCAGTACCTTTGCGCAATGGTTGCTCTCTACACTCTCACAGGCATTGAAGCCTTCCAGAAAATCAAACTGATTCATCACCGCCATCTGATTCCGCTTCTTCAGGGTATTGGTGAAGCTTAAATATTTCTCTCCGCAGGGATGTGCCGGCCCTAATATTCCACCGTTCTTATGCACGATATCGATCAGGATCTGCACCGGCAATCCACGAAGCTCCAGAATTTTCAGCTTAATGGTCTCCGGCATGATCACCAGAATATGTCCTGCATCAATGGTATCGTATTCAATCCCCTTCAACACCACAAAGTCTTTAAATTTTTGATCTTTTATATTTCGTTTCCACGTGCGGTAACCATTATAAGAATTATGATCACTGACCAGCATACCGTTAAAACCCTTGCGGATCAATTCCGCAATAAAATCGTCAATAGGAACCTTTCCATCCATAGATCCTTCTTTTGTATGACAATGCATATCAAATTTCATCTGTTTTGTTCCTTCTTTCTCTTGTGGCTTACGTCTTTGGTCCATGCCAAGTATAACAGATTCCCTCATATCATACAACGCTTTTACGAAAAAATGTCTGTAAGTTTCTGACATTTTACACTGATTTTACCACTATTTCCGCTGTTTTTGGCATTACACCGGAAACGTAAAGCAAGCACCGGCCTTTTATAGCCGATGCCTGCATATTTTTCTGCTATTCAGACAAATGTCTTACTTTACCACACGTACGCGGAAGACACCGTCGATCTTCTGTAAGGATTCTACCAGATCCTGTGTTGCCGCATTTTCAATATCCAGCATGGTATATGCCACTTCACCGCGGGATTTATTGGTCATATCGGAGATATTGATGTTCTTCTCACCGATCACTGCGGTAAACTGATTCAACATATTGGCAATATTTTTATGGAAAATTGCAATTCTTCCGGCCTGGCTGCATACGCCCATATCGCAGGCAGGATAATTTACGCTGTTGCGGATATTGCCGTTCTCCAGATAATCCATCAGTTCTTCCACAGCCATCTTCGCACAGTTATCCTCGGATTCCTCGGTGCTTGCGCCCAGATGAGGGATCACGATACAGCCGGGCTGTCCTGCTGTCGTAGGATTCGGGAAATCAGATACATAACGGGCTACCTTGCCACTCTTTAATGCCTCCAGGACATCTGCCTCATTTGCCAGCAGATCTCTTGCAAAGTTTAACAGGACCACGCCATCTTTCATTTTGCTGATAGCTTCCTTGTTGATCATACCCTTTGTGGAATCCAGAAGCGGTACATGTATCGTAATGTAATCACAGTCTGCATAAATTTCTTCCACATTCGTCACATGCTTGACAGAACGGCTTAAGTTCCATGCAGCATTGACAGATACATAAGGATCATAGCCATAGACCTCCATACCGAGGCTTACTGCTGTATTGGCCACCTTAACGCCGATAGCGCCCAGACCGATGACACCTAACTTTTTGCCCATTACTTCCGTACCGGCGAATTTCTTCTTTTCTTTTTCTGCAGATTTGGCAATATCCGCATTATCCCTGGATGCCTTGACCCATTCGATACCGCCTACCACATCACGGGCAGCTAACAGCATACCAGCGATCACCAGTTCCTTTACGCCATTGGCGTTGGCACCGGGAGTATTGAATACTACGATACCCTTTTCCGCACATTTATCCAGAGGAATGTTGTTGACTCCGGCACCGGCTCTCGCTACTGCCAGCAGATTTTCCGGCAGCTCCAGCTCATGCATGGAAGCACTGCGGACCAGAACGCCCTCTGCGTCATTCATATTATCGATTACTTTATAGTCTGCTGTCAGACGATCCAGTCCCACTTTGGAAATGGGATTCAGGCAATTGATCTGAAACATTTTTCTCCCCCTTAAGCGTTCTCCGCTTCAAACTTCTTCATGAACTCTACCAGCTTCTCCACACCTTCGATGGGCATCGCATTGTAGATACTTGCTCTCATGCCGCCTACGGTTCTGTGACCTTTCAGGTTCTCGAAGCCTGCCTCCTTCGCCTCTTTGACGAATTTGGCATCTAACTCCTCATTACCGGTAATGAACGGAACATTCATCAGGGATCTGTCTTCCTTGCGGACGGTTCCCTTGAACAGCTTGCTTTCATCCAGGTAGTCATACAGGATCTTCGCCTTTTTCTCATTGCGCTCCTTCATTGCCTCCAGACCGCCCATCTTCTTCAGCCATTTAAATACCTTGCCGCAGATGTAGATGCCGTATGCGGGAGGCGTATTGTACAGAGAATCCGCATCTGCATGGATCTTATAACGAAGCATGGTCGGTGTACCGGGAAGCACATCCTCGGTGATCAGATCCTCACGGATGATCACGATAACCACACCTGCAGGTCCGATATTTTTCTGTACGCCGCCATAGATCACACCGTATTTTGTCACATCTACCGGCTCGGATAAAAAGCAGCTGGATACATCTGCAACCAGGGGCTTACCCTTGGTATTGGGCAGGGTCTTGAATTTCGTACCGTAGATGGTATTATTCTCGCATATGTACACGTAATCGGCATCCTCGCTGATGGGCAGATCGGAGCAATCGGGAATATAAGAGAAGGTCTTATCCTCAGAAGAAGCGATCTTATTTGCCTTGCCGTACAGGGAAGCCTCCTGATATGCCTTCTTCGCCCACTGACCGGTTACGATGTAGTCTGCCACACGGTTCTTCATCAGGTTCATGGGGATCATGGCAAACTGCTGACTCGCACCACCCTGCAAAAACAGTACCTTATAGTTGTCCGGGATATTCATCAGTTCTCTGAGATCAGCTTCCGCTTCCTTAATGATCGTATCATAGGCTTTAGATCGATGGCTCATCTCCATTACGGACATGCCGGTTCCTCTATAATCCAGCATTTCATCGGCTGCTTCCTGCAATACCTCCTCAGGGAGTACTGCAGGGCCTGCGGAAAAGTTATACACTCTTGCCATTTTCAAAGACCTCCTCGATATTTTCTAAATTTTTTATAAAAAGCATAGGTATAGAATAAGCTTTTCATTTGCTTTAGTCAACTACATTGTTAAATTATTTTCAAAATGTTCGCATCCCGCACACATTTTGTCAGAAAATGTCTGTTTTATTAATAAAACATTACGACAGGGGTACCGATCTGTACCATGTCGTACAATTCTTCCATTTTGTCCTTCGGTGTATTGATACAGCCATGGGAACCGGCAGTCTGGTAGATGTCCCCTCCGAACTCTTTTCTCCAGCTGGCATCGTGGATACCGATGCTGCCCTTTACAGGTACCCAGAATTTCACAGGGGAGGCATAGCCCGGTCCCCGCAGTACTCTGTCCTTCTGCTTGTTATAGACGAAATTCACCCCCTCCGGTGTTCCCATACGTCTGCGCATGTTGCCGGTCACCACATCCGTCTCCAGCCGCAGTTCCCCCTTTTCATAATAGTACATTTTCTGTTGTGTCATATCCACTTCGATATAGGTATCTCCGATGTCATCCCTGCCATAACAGAAAGCTTCTCTCTCGTAAGTGGGAACATGGGACTGCTGTGTCCCCGTATGTACACCGGCATCCAGCAGATGCTCCATCAGGTATGCAGTCTCTTTTTTCTGATCCAGCTTGCTTCCATAGGTGCCGCCCTCGATGGTGATCACATCTCCTCTGGTACTGTGGAATTGTCTGGTACGGCCATAACCGTCATACTTTTCGGCCAGCTGCTCTACATACGCCGTCACGGCTTCTTCATCCAGTACAAAGTTACCGGTCTGATCCGTCACCGGCAGACCATTCTCCGTCACCAGAAAAGAGGCACAGTCCGCTGCCGTCACCGGATGTCTCTCCTGTCCAAAGCAATAGACAATATCACATCTCTGATAACGTTCAATCTCCTTCCAGAGATTCCGCAGAGTTTTCTGGTTCTCATTTGGAGTGATGTCATAATAACAGCCACTATCTGACAGGTTTAACGTCTCCTGCCCGTTTTCTACTGTGTTCTCCAACGCCAAAAAAGCCTTCTCCAAGTCAATGCGTCCCGCAAGTCCATCCGTGAAGACGTACTCGCCCGACGAATCCCGGGCAAGGCTGTAATCCTTGTTCTTCTGTTGTTCGGCCCGTACAAATTCCAGAGAATCATAAGCTCTCCGAAGCCCATCCACATCCACGGTCACTGTGGGAGAAAGTTCCCTCCGGGAGTGAAACAGAACATTGTCCACCCACAGGAACGGATTCTGTTCCTGCCGGTAATGTTCCAGTACGTTACTGTAATCTGCCTGATAATCTGCTTCCGCAAGAGAGATTGTATACTCTGTCCCCTCTCTGTCCACGATGACAATATTCGGAGCCTCTGTACGCAACAAAAGCTCCGAATTCACTTCCTCCACCGTTTTTCCGGTACAGTAGACACCGTTGATCCAGGTATTTACAGAGAAGCCTTCTCTGTAATAAAATGCCAGAATAAAATATCCGGTCAGTAATAACAGCAAAAATAAAAGTACTGCCAAAACTAATCTTTTCGTCGTCTTTTTCATCAGGACTGCCTTTTCAAATCATCTCCGTCAAACACTTCGCTGATGGGGGCTCCTGCCGGAACCATGGGGAATACCTTATCATCCTCCGGGATCATGCACTCGATCAGTACCGGTGCTTTCAGGGCAATGGCCTTCTCGATGGCCGGTGCCACTTCTTCCTTTTTGGTCACGCGGATGGCGGTACAGCCCAGTCCTTCTGCCACCTTGCAGAAATCCACCTTATCCTTCAGTACTGTCTGGGAATAGCGTTTCCCATAGAACAGTGTCTGCCACTGTCTCACCATACCCAGCACCTGATTGTTGATGACCACCTGGATGATGGGAATGTTGTAACGGCTGGCAGTAGCCAGTTCGTTCATGTTCATGCGGAAACATCCGTCGCCTGCAATGTTGATGCAGACCTTATCCGGCTGTCCGATCTGCGCACCGATGCAGGCTCCCAGACCGTAACCCATGGTGCCTAATCCTCCGGAAGACAGGAAGGTACGGGGCTTCGTATAATGATAATACTGTGCCGCCCACATCTGATGCTGTCCCACGTCTGTGGTGATGATGGCTTCTCCGTTCGTTACACGGTCAATCTCCTGCATGATATAAGGACAGGACAGATTTTCGTCATCGTATTTCAGAGGATATTTTTCCTTCAGTTCCGTTATATGTGCCATCCACTCGGGATGTTCCTGTTTCGACAGGCAGGCATTTAATTCGGTCAGAGTCTTCTTCAGATCTCCTACCAGAGATGCATCCACACGGATATTCTTGTTGATCTCCGCAGCATCCACATCCAGTTGGATGATTCTTGCGTTCTCCGCGAACTTCTTCGGGTTACCCGTCACACGGTCTGAGAATCTGGCTCCCAGTGCTACTAACAGGTCACACTCACTGACGCCCAGATTGGAAGTCTTGGTGCCGTGCATACCGATCATTCCTGTATAGCGCTCGCTTCTGCCGTCAAAAGCGCCTTTTCCCATCAGGGTATCGCATACCGGTGCATCGATAAGTTCCGCGAACTCTGCCACCTCTGCACTTGCTCCGGAGATAATAGCACCGCCGCCCAGATAGATATACGGCTTCTTTGCCTTATGTATCATTTCCGCTACCAGCATCAGTTCTTCTCTGGTGTAGCGGGTCACTCTTTCCTCCGGCTGAATGGTCACAGGTGTATACTCGCAGGTTGCCGCAGTCACATCCTTCGTAATATCTATCAGCACAGGGCCCGGTCTGCCGCTTCTGGCAATATGGAATGCCTTGCGGATGGTATCTGCTAGGATCTCCACATTTTTCACAATATAGCCATGCTTCGTAATAGGCATGGTCACGCCGGCGATATCCACCTCCTGGAAGCTGTCCTTACCGAGTAAAGGCAAGGTAACGTTGGCGGTGATCGCTACCATCGGTACAGAATCCATGTAAGCCGTAGCGATACCAGTGACTAGATTCGTGGCGCCGGGACCGCTGGTAGCCATGCAGACACCTACTTTTCCCGTAGCTCTCGCATAGCCGTCCGCCGCATGTGCCGCCCCCTGTTCATGGGAAGTCAGAATATGTTTGATCTCCCCACTGTGCTTATAAAGTGCGTCATAAATATTAAGGATTGCTCCGCCGGGGTAACCGAATACGGTATCTACCCCCTGCTCCTTCAGACATTCTACCAGAATTTCCGATCCCGTTAACTGCATTTCAAAATCCCTCCGGTTATTTAATGATTGCTTAGTTCTTCTGAGAAGGTGCTTCCAGTACCGCACCACGGTTGCCGCTGGTCACCAGTTCATGATATCTTGCCAGATAGCCTGTGGTGATCTTGGGTTCTCTGGGCTGCCATTTTGCTCTTCTCGCTGCCAGTTCTTCGTCAGATACCAGTACATCCAACTTGTTCTCCGGGATATTGATACGGATGATGTCTCCCTCTTCCACCAGTGCGATTGGGCCGCCCACTGCTGCCTCAGGGGATACATGTCCGATGGATGCTCCTCTGGATGCTCCTGAAAAACGTCCATCCGTGATCAGTGCCACGCTGGAACCCAGTCCCATTCCTGCGATGGCAGAAGTAGGATTCAGCATCTCACGCATGCCGGGGCCTCCCTTGGGGCCTTCGTAACGGATCACTACTACATCGCCTGCGACGATTTTACCGGACTTGATAGCATCAATAGCATCTTCTTCACAATCGAATACTCTGGCAGGGCCTTCGTGTACCAGCATCTCAGGTGCTACAGCGGATCTCTTGACTACGCCGCTGTCCGGTGCCAGATTCCCCTTCAGTACAGCGATACCTCCGGTCTGGGAGTAAGGATTTTCCACAGGACGGATGACTTCCGGATTCTTGTTTACACAATTCTTAATATTCTCGCCTACGGTAGTGCCGTTTGCTGTCAGACAATCGAGGTTCAAAAGTCCCTTCTTGGACAGTTCATTCATTACCGCATAGACACCGCCTGCTTCATTCAGATCTTCCATATAAGTAGGGCCCGCCGGTGCCAGGTGGCACAGGTTCGGAGTCTTGGCGGAGATCTCGTTGGCAATCTCCAGATTCAGTTCCACGCCGGCTTCTCTTGCAATAGCGGGCAGATGCAGCATAGTATTCGTGGAGCAGCCCAGCGCCATATCTACCGTCAGTGCATTCTGGAATGCTTCCGGTGTCATAATGTCTCTGGGACGGATATTTTTCTCTACCAGTTCCATGATCTTCATGCCGGCATGTTTTGCCAGACGGATACGCTCGGAATATACGGCAGGAATGGTGCCGTTGCCTCTCAGTCCCATACCGATAGCCTCGGTCAGGCAGTTCATGGAGTTCGCGGTGTACATACCGGAACAGGAACCGCAGGTAGGACACACCTTTTCCTCAAACTCTGCCAGTTCATCCATGGTCATGGTACCTGCTGCCACACTTCCCACTGCCTCGAACATGGAAGACAGGCTTCTCTTCTGTCCGTGTACATGTCCGGCTAACATGGGACCGCCGGATACGAAGATCGTAGGAATATTCACTCTGGCTGCTGCCATCAACAGACCGGGAACGTTCTTATCACAGTTGGGGATACATACCAGACCGTCAAAGCCGTGTGCCATAGCCATACACTCAGTACTGTCGGCGATCAGATCTCTGGTCACCAGGGAATATTTCATTCCCACATGTCCCATGGCAATACCGTCACATACAGCAATGGCGGGGAATACCACCGGCATACCTCCGGCCATGGCTACGCCCATTTTTACAGCTTCGGTGATCTTATCCAGATTCATGTGTCCGGGTACGATCTCATTGAAGGAGCTGACGATACCGATCATGGGGCGTCTTCTCTCTTCTTCGGTAAATCCCAGGGCATTGAACAGACTTCTGTGGGGTGCCTGGGCAGTTCCTGTCTTTACAGAATCACTTCTCATATCTTTGTCTCTCTTTCTCTTCTCTATTCGCAAATGTAACCGCTTAATTGTTGTCAGATTCTTTCTGCCAGAAGGGTACCCATCTCGGTACAGCCTACCTGTGTACAGCCCTCAGACATAATGTCGATGGTGCGGTAGCCGTCCTGCAATACTTTTTTCACCGCTGCCTCAATGGCATCCGCTTCTTCATCCAAATCAAAGCTGTAACGGAGCATCATAGCGGCACTGAGTACAGTAGCAATAGGATTTGCAATATCTTTTCCTGCGATATCCGGTGCAGAACCGTGGCTGGGCTCGTACAGACCGAACTTCGTGTCGTTCAGGCTGGCGCTGGCCAGCATTCCGATGGAACCGGTCACCATACTTGCCTCATCGGAAAGAATATCTCCGAACATGTTCTCCGTCAAAATAACATCAAACTGGGCAGGATCCTTAACTAACTGCATGGCACAGTTGTCTACCAGCATATGTTCCAGAGTGACATCCGGATAGCCCTTTGCCACTTCCTCTACAACCCTTCTCCACAGTCTGGAAGAATCCAGTACGTTAGCCTTATCCACGCTGGTAACTTTCTTTTTCCGCTTTCTGGCAATATCAAAACCTTTGATAGCAATTCGACGGATCTCGTTCTCATCGTAGGTCAGGGTATCAATAGCTTTTCTCACACCGTTCTCTTCGATAGTCTTACGCTCACCGAAGTAAAGTCCGCCGGTCAGCTCTCTCATGATCAGCATGTCAAATCCGGCTTTGCTGATCTCCTCTTTCAGAGGGCACGCTGCTGCCAGTTCATCGTAAAGTACTGCGGGTCTTAAATTAGCAAACAGATTCAATGCCTTACGCAGTGCCAGCAGTCCCGCCTCGGGACGCTTCTCTGGAGGAAGCTTGTACCAGGGAGAGGTAGTAGTGTTGCCGCCAATGGATCCCATCAGCACCGCATCTGCTGCTTTGGCATCCGCAATCGCTTCCTCTGTCAGAGGGACTCCATGGACATCAATGGAAGCTCCTCCCATCAGAATATCTTTATAGATCATTTTATGACCATATTTATGCGCAACTTTGTCCAAGACTTTTTTTGTCTCCCTGACGATCTCAGGTCCAATGCCATCGCCGGGAATACAGGTAATACGTAACTCCATAGTGTTATTTTCCTCGTTTCCTGTGATATTTCCTGTATTTTTACGTAAAATACTTATTTCATAATAACTGATACAGTACTAAATTTCAACATTGAAAATTAACATAAATGCAATTATGGACATTAAAATAGATCAAGCCATTAGTTGTGCCGTATATGCAAAAAGGAGCAATACCTTATCCCGGCATTGCTCCTTTTTCACTTCTTCTTAGTTCTCTCCAGCCTTCTCAACCTTGCTGATGGCAGATTTCTCCATAGGAATACGGCAGTTCTTGTTATTACCGAACTCTACGATAACGGTATCATCGGTAATGTCGATCACGATGCCATAGAAACCGGAAGTGGTCAGAACGCAGTCACCTGTCTCTAAGTTGGACAGCATTGCAGCTACTCTCTTCTGTTCCTTCTTCTGCGGTCTCATAAAGAAAAACCACATTGCACCGATCAATACTGCATATACAAGAAGCATAACGATCATGCTGGTTCCGGAACCTGCTGCAGCAGCCTCTGACTCAGTTAATAAAATACCCATTTGTTCCTCCATTCCGGCGTGTTACGCCTGTAAAACTTTCTGTACAAGTAAGTATGATACACAAAAATAGCTTAAGGGGCAAGTCTTTTTGCATAAAATTGTATGAAATTCCTCTAAACTCCGACAGTTGTAACTTATTCTAACGGTGTAGCCATGGAATCCAGCTTCTGTTTTTTATATTCTGCAAAACGGCCTGCATCCAAGGCATCACGGATCTCCGTCATCATGGTATTATAAAAATACAGATTGTGGAGTACACAAAGACGCATACCCAGCATCTCTTTCGCCTTTAACAGATGACGGATATAAGCTCTGGAGTATCTCTGGCAGGCAGGACAGTTGCAGCCCTCTTCGATGGGTCTGCCATCCAGTTCGTATTTGGCATTAAACAGATTAATCTTTCCATGGTTGGTATATAAATGTCCATGGCGTCCGTTTCTCGTCGGATATACACAGTCGAAGAAATCAACACCACGTTCTACACCCTCCAGAATATTAGCCGGGGTACCCACACCCATAAGGTAGGTTGGCTTGTTCACCGGGAGATAAGGTACCACCTCATCCAGAATGTGGTACATTTCCTCATGGGTCTCGCCAACTGCCAGACCGCCGACCGCATAACCGTCCAGATCCATCTCAGCGATCCGCTTGGCATGCTCGATACGGATATCTTCATAGATAGCCCCCTGATTGATGCCGAATAACAGCTGGTGTGGGTTCACCGTATCCTCTAAACTGTTCAGGCGCTTCATCTCCGCCTGACATCTCTGCAGCCATCTGGTGGTACGTTCCACGGAATTTTGTACATACATCCGGTCTGCCTTACTGGGGGCACACTCGTCAAAAGCCATGGCAATGGTAGATCCCAGATTGGACTGGATCTGCATGCTCTCCTCCGGACCCATGAAAATCTTGTGTCCGTCGATATGAGAGCGGAAAGTTACGCCCTCTTCCTTGATTTTGCGCAGCCCCGCCAGAGAAAATACCTGAAATCCACCGGAATCCGTCAGGATCGGTTTGTTCCAGGACATAAATTTATGAAGGCCGCCCATCTGCTTGATGATCTGGTCTCCCGGTCTTACGTGTAAATGATAGGTATTGGACAGTTCCACCTGGGTCCCGATCTGCTCTAAGTCTGCTGTGGACACAGCGCCCTTGATGGCAGCCACAGTTCCCACATTCATAAATACAGGTGTCTGGATCACGCCGTGTACAGTGGTAAATTCGCCTCTCTTGGCACGTCCTTCCTGTTTAATCAATCGATACATCTTCTACATATTCCTCCCAGAATTCTTCTAACGAGATTCCCTGTTCCATAATCACCGTTGCTGCGGCCTTGCCCACATAACGAAAATGCCAGGGTTCATATTCGATTCCCGTGATGTTTTCCTTGCCTTCAGGGTATCGTAAAATAAAGCCAAAACGACAGCTGTTGGTTGCCAGCCATTTTCCTGCTTTCGTATCTCCAAAGCCTTCGTCTAGCGACATATAGTCGTTGCAGACAATGTCCAGTGCCAGACCGATCTGATGCTCACTGGCTCCCGGTACGGTCACCGCCTGACTGGACAGCTGATACGCCTCCATATAGGACATACCACGCTTCATATAGCGCTCGATCTTGCGGTTAAACAACATCTGCTGATATTCCAGATCCCGGTATGGAGAGCAGATGGTCAGATTCACACCGTCCTCTTCCGCCGCTTCCAGCATAGCCAGCAGATCTTCCAGAATTCTCTTGTCGCACTGCATCTTTCCTTTGATAGTACCTAGCTGGAACGTATAATCATCCGGAATGGAATTCTGTTTGTTGATCAGAACCAGACGCCAGTCATCGGAACGGAATTCCTCCTGCTCTGCGTTATCGTCTTCTGTCACACTGCCGTCTTCTCCGGTCTTCTCAGCATCCGCATTCTCGCTCACAATAGCCTCGGACGCCTGCAGAATATCGGAAGCGTCATACTTATCCACCAGTGCATACCCATGGGAAGTGCTGTTGTAATCCGACTGTTCCAACACATCCTCATCCTCCAAAAGTTCCAGACCTGCCATATCCGGTTCCTTTTCCTCTGCCAGAGAGATGTTCTGGGTGTCGGTATTTTTCAGTTCATAATCCGTTCCGGTATCCTCGGTGATAAAGGCCGGAAAAGAAAAGCTGCTATAAACCGCAAACAGGAAAAAGGTACCGAGCATCACTGCAAAACGCTTTCCGTTGTTGTGGCAATAATTCCGGATATGAAAAAAAGACATCACAAAAAACAGCAACGGCACTGCTACCGCTCTGTTCCATTTGTTCTTTCTGCCCAATTTCAGAAGTTTCGCTCTGGCTTTTTCTTCCGTAGTTTTTTCCATTCCCGTGTCGACCTTTTACTTCCCGTTAGTACTTATGTCATATGATAGCATATTTTGTTTTGTGTTGCATCCTTTTTCTATAAAAAAGTTGCGATTTTTTCAGTAATTGCGTATAATTTATGATAAAAAGTAACTATTCTGACCTCTAAGGATCGTTAAAACTGATATGTCATGCTTGCATGTAAATAGCAGTTTTATGATTCGTAAGGTGACTCGAATAGAGTCACCGCTCCATAAATGAGCAAAATTAACTGTGCAGCAACCGGAACGCACAATTCATCGTGCGCTTTTGCGAATGCATGGGTGAGGTTCTGAACAGTGGAAAAAGGAGAACTGTCATGGCCGGTTCAACATTTGGTAACATTTTCAAGATCACTACCTGGGGAGAATCCCACGGAAAGGCACTGGGTGTCGTCGTGGACGGCTGTCCCGCCGGACTTCCTCTCTCCGAAGAAGAGATTCAGAAATATCTGGATCGCCGTAAACCCGGCACCAGTGCTATCACTACACAACGTAAAGAAGCCGATCAGGTGGAGATTCTGTCCGGTGTCTTTGACGGAAAGACCACCGGTACTCCCATCTCCCTGATGGTCCGCAATACCTCCCAGATCTCCGCAGATTACAGCGAGATTGCAGAGAATTACCGTCCCGGCCATGCAGATTACTGCTTTGATGCCAAATACGGTTTTCGGGATTATCGAGGTGGTGGCCGTTCTTCCGGTCGTGAGACCATCGGGCGTGTGGCGGCCGGAGCTATTGCTGCAAAGATTCTGGAACAGATGGGTATTACCGTATTCGCCTATACCCGTTCCATCGGCCCCATCGATGCGGATCCTGCAAAATATAACCGGGACACTGCCCGCTCCACCATTACTGCCATGCCGGATGCAGAGGCTGACGAAAAGGCCTGTGCTTATCTGCACCAGGCCAGAGAAAACTGCGATTCCGTTGGTGGCTGCATGGAATGCCTCGTGGAAGGTCTTCCCGCCGGAATCGGAGACCCGGTCTTTGAGAAACTGGATGCCAATCTGGCGAAGGCCATTATGTCCATCGGTGCCGTTAAGGCTGTGGAGCTTGGTGACGGTGCCGAAGCAGCCCGCCATACCGGCAGCGAGAACAACGATCCCTTCCGCATGGAGAACGGTAAAGTTGTCAAGGCCAGCAATCATTCCGGCGGAACTTTAGGTGGCATGAGTGATGGCAGCCCCTTACTCATCCGAGCTTACGTGAAGCCCACTCCTTCCATCTTCCGCCCCCAGCAGACTGTGAACTGCTCCGGTGAAAATACAGAGCTTACCATCCGCGGCCGCCACGATCCCATCATCGTCCCCAGAGCTGTAGTCGTCATGGAATGCATGACCGCCATCACCGTCCTGGATGCCATGATGATGAATATGTCCGCAAAGCTGGATTCTCTGGTGGAATTTTATCGGTAAATGGAAAGTTACGCGAGCAATGAGCCGCGCATAGGCATAGTGAAGACAGCGATGGGCGCTCGCGCATGATTCGCTGTCTTTACTTATGCCGAGATGCGGCGAACGCCGCGATATGAAATAAGATTGGCAGCGTTTTATGCTGACAATCTTATGAATAGCGTGGCTCATTGCGGAGGGTTTTATCTTCGGGACTCAGCAGAGAAAAAACACGAATTACGCCCCGCTTGTCAGAAACTTCCAGGGCTCAGCAGAGAAAAAACACGAATTACGCCCCGCTTGTCAGAAACTTCCAGGGCTCAGCAGAGAAAAAACACGAATTACGCCCCGCTTGTCAGAAACTTCCAGGGCTCAGCAGAGAAAAAACACGAATTACGCCCCGCTTGTCAGAAACTTCCAGGGCTCAGCAGAGAAAAAACACGAATTACGCCCCGCTTGTCGGAAACTTCCGGGGCTCAGCAGAGAAAAAACGCGAATTACGCCCCGCTTGTCAGAAACTTCCAGGGCTCAGCAGAGAAAAAACACGAATTACGCCCCGCTTGTCGGAAACTTCCGGGGCTCAGCAGAGAAAAAACGCGAATTACGCCCCGCTTGTCAGAAACTTCCAGGGCTCAGCAGAGAAAAAACACGAATTACGCCCCGCTTGTCGGAAACTCCCGGGGCTCAGCAGAGAAAAAACATGAATTACGCCCCGCTTGTCGGAAACTCCCGGGGCTCAGCAGAGAAAAAACATGAATTACGCCCCGCTTGTCGGAAACTCCCGGGGCTCAGCAGAGAAAAAACGTAAATTACAGGGCATTTCGTAACGTAGGCTATAATAAATGCCGCGATGCCCACCGCGGAAGGATGTTCCGTTTGCTGTGGACGTTCGTGGATTTGAAACTACCAACCGCAATGAGCGTAACTTTCCATTCATCAAACAAAAAAGGCATACTCGCGTATGCCTCAGACTGTAGACAAAACGCTTTTGGTCAGCACTCCAGAAGCGTTTTTCTTGTTTTCGGTTCAAAAAGTGTGTACT
>NZ_JAOQJO010000025.1:0-44671 GCF_025567015.1 Waltera acetigignens
AAAAACTAATAGTTTTTTCGTGTCATTTAGAGTGTGGCACAAAAAGATCAATTAGCCAAGGCGCAGGATTTGACGTTTACTTTTTATTACAGTTTCTATATGAGGGAAAAGCTGTGAATCCTGGTCTAGAAATAAAGTTTCTCGTCTCATCATAATACACACTCAATAATCCTGTTAAAAGGAATTGAAATCCTATATGCTGCTCTTCATCAGTATGATCGAAAAATATGTATTCAGCCTTTGCGCCTGTTTTCGGACGCTTTTTAAAAATGCTCCATTTACTCAAAGCCCCAATATATCCTATCAAATCGTCGAAATAATCCTCTTCACTTTTATATTCTTGTTGCATCTTGGCAAAAATCCAATCTTCCGTGCACTTCTCTTTTTTCTCAAAAGAATCCATTGCTACCAAAGCTAAAAACGGGCCCCTAATATTAACATTCTTATCGTTCTCACATTTACATAATGTAGCAGCTTTTTTTAACACAGATAATTCATGGGTCACATCAGTGTCATGCAAATGCTTTTTTACTGAAATAATCCCAACAACTCCTTCTGGGGGAACAATTACACTTTCCCCAAATCTCTGAAATATTGGATATTTTGCACTATCGTACACTATAATATCCAACTGTGTTGAATGCATATCTTGCTGGTCTTGTCTACATTTATTTTTAAGCCCAGTTTTTACCGCAGGGCGCAAAATAAACCCTGTCAAAACTTCCAAATCCTTAGGAAGATATCTTTTTAGATATTCTCTGATTAAAGTTTCAACATATCTTCCATCTTCTCCATTGTGATCTGCACCATTTCTATTTTTTGCTGGAATCAGCACTTGAAACTGCTTATAAGTATCAAGTAAAGCTTGCATTTCATTTGACCAATATTCTCTTATACGTTTACCATCCACAATTCATCACCTCTTATTCAACTCATTCCACACATCCACATAATCCTGCAAGCCGCCCGGACGCATCGCCATGCCTACATATCCTGCTGGCTCTTCTCTTGCGAACCTGGCAAGGATTCCTGCATCCTCAGGCTCATCAAATACCACCTGAGTCTCTGCCTTTTTACAATCTATTACCAGTTGCTTTCCATCCATGTCCGTTACGACAACAGCATCTTTTTCGCTGTCGTAAAAGCATATGTTATACACCATTTTCACCGCTCCTTTTTTGACTTGACAAATTTTTATCTGCCATTTGATTTTTTCATCATAGCCCGGCTTCCATTTTCACTCAAAAAATCATCCGAAATTGGTGTCGTAAACCTGTCGTAATGCAAACTTACTATGTGAAAAACTCAACATTTATAAGGATTTGCGGAGCAAGGCAGATATTGCCGTGGCAAACAAATAGTATTTTTATCATTGTCTTGTTTCTCCTTGTTTTGCCCCAGAATGCCCTGTTTTGCAAGGATTTCCTGGGTTATGATGATATGCTCTGAAAATGCAGATTGTGGCAAATCAGAGCAAGATTGAGCAAGTTATTACTACCTGTTAGTAGTAAAATTGGTAGTAAAATGGGAATTCTTACTACTAAGGGGTTTCACCAACTTCACTTCCGCTTGGACAGTTAATGTTCTTTTCCGGATATCCAATAGTCCCATAATCAATATAATTTCCTTCATATTTTAGCAATTTTAATATTACCCTAACCAAGATACACTCGTATACCTGACTTGTCATAAACTGTTCTTCGTAATCAATACTATCTCCAGCATATAAACCGTGCGCAGAAAAATTTCGTGCTTGCAACGCCTTCTTCTCTTTTTTACCAACGGGCATGTCTATTCCTTCAAAAAAATGTGTTAATTGTTCACTCACAGACATGCGGTTCATACCTTCAACACTTCTCTTCATTCTTTCCACATACTCCGTTCCTGCAAACTGTGTTTCCACCATTTTTTTTATTGGTTTTATTCTTTTAGAAAAATCTTTTTTGTCCATAAGCACTGTTTCTGGATTAATTTCAACTTCTTCATACCACTTTCTTTTCAAATTTTCCAATGCAGCGGAAAGTATAGGTAAGTCCATAGGCTGTGTAACTTTTTGAGCATACCAATATGCCGAAAAAAAAGAAGCAAAATCAAGTTTCTCATATAATTCCGAAAATGGCTCTATATATTTTTGAATTGTATCCAAATAATTATGAAGAAACGATACATCATCTTTAATAGGCGTCTTTGCCCCAGATATACATTCTTTTTTTTATATCAAAACCATATGTCCCTGGATTTTTCATAACGAAACCGATTTGATTGCCATTTTCGTCAAATGAAGACTCCCCTACATACATCAATCTCTTTCCAACAAAAAAACTCAAATACTCTCTAATTTGTTTTCTTTCTTCTATACTTGGAATTCTTCCATACTTCTCAAAATAAGAAATACTAAGATTGGTACTCCATGAAGGTCCATATTTGTTCCCAACAAAATGAATGTCAAATCAGAATAAATGTATCCTTCGCTTCCATCAGCACCGTGATAGTATCCACTTCCATCAGAATATTGATAAGACTCTCCACCCTCATCATCACCATTTATAAATCCGCAGTCATCAGAAAGCAGAAAATCTTTTCCGTTATTCTTCTTTGCCATGTTCTCACCTCGATTTCAGTGTTATTATCCACCCCATTTCTCAATGCGATTTATCGTTGTACCTGCAAGCCTTCTGCAAAAGAGCTGTTGTACTTGAGCATATTCTTTCGGGCAACTTTCATTGCTTCCACAGATTCTTCTGCCTTTTTTATAGATTCTGCAATGGTTTTTTTCTCTTTGCCCTTTGCAACATCTTTCTTTAATCTGAGTTCCACAAGACCCTTTTCGACTTCAGTAATATTCTGAAGATATTGCTCATACACGCTGTTAGAAAACTCGACATCGTGTTCATCATTAAGGAAAATTTCTCGTACAGAAGTGAGCAATTTTGCCGATTGCATAATGGTATTTTTCTTACCTAAAAGTCCTGCTGAACCAACAGCACCACCGGCTCCGGCACCAACCCCTATTCCAAGTGCAGCTCCGCCGCCAACGATAGCAATTGTTCCACCAAGCATTCCAGCACCGCCTGCTGCTATAGCACCTCCACCAAGATATGCAAGACAGGCGCTGGTCAATGCTGCCCCACTAAGCCCGGCAAAATTTGAGCCTACCAATGCCACAGCAATCGGTCCCGCAAAGGCACCCGCAGTTGCAACAGTAACTATTGAGATAACCGCAGTGATGGACAGAGACGTAATCACAGTCTTAAGGACCTCATTAAGTTCATTCATTCGCTTGTCATAAGACTTACGCAATCGTTTTACATATTCTTTTTCACAATACTTGCCCGTAAATTGCTCGTTTAGGAATCGGTCACCTTCGCTTTTTTTGAAACCGTTAATCGGATTGTTCAGATGCTTGTATTTTTTGCACGGTACATCATTACCTTTTTTATCCTTCTCCATTCCAAGCGGATAATACGGTTCAAACAACATTGCTTCAAGAAGAATTAATCGATACCACGGTTCATTAGGATTTTGTCCGGCAATGCACTGTTGCAATTCATCCATAGTGTACCAATGCATTTTCGCTCCAGGAACCTGTGTAAAACTCTCAAAACCATCAGAGATAAACTTCGCCCAGTCTTGAAGCCATGTAGTTTTCAGTTCTTTAACGCCTTCTCTGGTTATAGGAATGTTGGTACGCTCTATATCATTGAGTGTTTTGTAATATTCAAGGTTATAAAGTATCTCTGTCTGCTCCAACGAAAGACCGAGTTTATCCATCTGTATATCCATGTCTGCTCCTATTCTTTTATAGATATCTGCATCGGCCTTTCTGAATGTCTGCTGCTTTATATTCTCATACACATCTCGAACCTTTTTAACATTTCGAGCCTTAAGTCCCCAACTCACATCAGAACCGATAGCAACCGCAAATCTTCCCACACCTACATAATTAATGGATACCCAATATTTTTGTGTTGCAATTGCCTCACCCATATCAAGTGCAGTAAATACCCCCGTTGAAACAGTCAGCATACGTGCAATGGTCGGGTTGTTTGCGGGCTTAACAGAATTCCAGTCAATCTTCTTCATGTCTGCAAGGCAACTCACACATTTTTCTTTCATTGCCATTGCAAGTCGTCTTATAAAATAAAATGCACGCACAATGCACTCGTTAGCAATTACCGGAACAGCCTGTTTACATAATTCCACAGCAACACCAAGTTCGCCACGCAAATCAAATTTAACAACGGACTCCTTGATAATCTGTCCATTTTCATCACGCTGCATCATAAGCGTACCGTTAAACAACTTTGAAAGAAAGAGGGACAATGACATATCATCATCGACCTTTATATCCTTGAAAAACGGTATTGCCGAAATCTCCTTTGCCAAAGCAAGGATTGGTCCAGGAATTCCCGTACCACCGGTAACACCCGCCGTGCTGCTTGACCCAGCAACATCACTTACAAGATGGAAGAACCATGTTATAGTTCCCATTAAAATCTTCTGCGGTACATCCTTTCCAATGAAAGGCTTGCTTTTTTCCGGAACATCAACAACAAGGAATACCCCGTTAACATCTGTTCCATATGATTTTTCCGTAAACTGCGTTAATAAAGAGAATGCCAAACCTACAATTGTTGGATGGTGAGCAAAATCTCTCAGATGATGTTGCAGTCCACCACCGAAATCAGGTGTATTTCCATCACTCGGAATTGGGAATCGTTTCTCCAACGCTTTCACTGCGGATTTTACATCATCAAATTTCTCGCCCTCAAACATTTCTGCTGTCCTTTTTACGAAGGCATCCACTTTATCACTGGCAATACTGCGTCCATTCGTCAGATCAAACTCTCCGACCCAAAGAATGTCCAATAGGCCACAAGCAATACCACTTGCAATTGCGACAACATAATCCAAGTTATCCGCCTGGCTTGATAATAATTCAATCTGACTATTCAAATCATAAATGGCTTTATCAAAATCAAATTCTTTTGAGCCGATAAACCCATCATAGGGTATCAATTCACATTTTATATCCACATTTTCCTTGCTCAATTTATATTACCAGGCCTTTCTCCGCTATCTACAAGTTTCCCTTGCCCTCCATTTCCGCATCCTTACCATAATGCTAATTTATAATTTAGTCAATCATGATTTACTAAATTATATTTTACTATATGCCATATATAAAAACAGACCGCGCATCCTTATTAGATGCGCGGTCTGTTCTATACGATAATCCCCTTTTGCTTTTGATACCTTTGGTATCATTTCATAAATTATATAAAACATCTCATGAATTGTCAATAGTACTTTCATTTTTTGTCGTTTTTTCAAAAATTATAAAAGTACTATCGTCTCCCGCCACACTTCGCACAAACTCTCCAGCCTCCATGCCGCATTGGCCGGGCTGGTGGAGGGCAGCACCGTGGCTTCTATGCCGGTCAGGGGCAGCTGATATTTTCGATAAAGCTCTCCTGCTTTGTTACCGTTGGCATAGATCCGCGTGATCTGTGATTCCGCCAGGATCCTTCGAATATCCGTCGGCTCCACATTGCGGATGCTACTGTCGCTGGATCCCTTAATATCGCAGCTCTGGATTACATCCCAGACGGCAATGTGATGAGCCAGTAGCATTTTCTTTTTCTCCTCTATGGTCTCCGGCACCGGTTCCCCGCACAGATCTGCCATCACTTTCCAGAAACGGTTCTGCTTATGGCCGTAATAAAAATGGTTCTCCCGGGATTTCACCGAGGGCAATGTTCCCAGGATCAGCACCAGCGAATCCGCATCGTACACCGGTGCAAACGTGTGCTCAATATGTTCATATCCTGTCATGCTGTTTTCCTTCTTCCTTATGGCTGTCCCTGTCTTTCAGCAGATATCGGGCCGCAGGAATTTCCACGATCAGAGTAACCGCTACCGCCACCGCCGCAGACACCACGATAATCAGTATCTGATATTTCCACTGCCATACACGGTCACCTGTCATATTGGGCGGCGTATCCCCGCTCCAATAAGGAATTCTTTTTTCTTTCAGCCAGACGGCGATCATCTGATGCCAAAGATACAGATTATAGGAAAATTTGCAAAAAAGTGATGCCACCCGGTTGGAATATAGTTTCTGATAATATTCTCCCGCACAGGCCGTACTGAAAAGGAACAATGCAAACAGAAACGACTGCACCAGCCGGCTCTGCAACTGAACTGCCTGCAGATTCACATCCCCGTCGTATTTATGAATCATCCCGTTCATCAGAAAAATACACAAAACAGAGATCACTGTTCCTGCCAGCCGCGAGTATTTATTTTCTGTCACATATTTCTTCCACATGACATACAGGATGCAGCAAAGCATGCCATTGGCATAGATTCCCATAAACGTCAGAATATTATTTCCATAATTTCTCTCTTTTCCCGCAAAACAGTTCAGAATTACCGCAGTACTTGTAACGGAAATCATCAACATCACACTATAAGTGGCAAAGGCCCACTTGCGGAACAATCTTGCGATCCACGGCAGCAGCAGATAATAAATCACTTCCATCTGTACCGTCCACAACACACCGTTAAAAGAGGTGGATATATAAGTGTCCGACCAGTTTGGTGCAACGCAAAATACATGTGTCACAATATCCTTGCACAATGCTCCCACATTCCGATATTTATGTCCCGGTAAAATATAGAAAAACAGATCGATCGCCAACATAAAATAGTAAGAAGGCAGTATTCTTGCTGCCCTCTTTCTGTAAAATGTCTTCGTATCCGGCCAGTCCTCTCCCAGAACAATAGATCTTGCATAAGGATAAAAATTGCAGAATGCGCTGAGCAGGATCATCATATCCACAAAAACGAATCCATATCTGACCCATCCAGCTAAGTTGATCTCTGTGATTCCAATATATTTTGTGTACTCTGTTGGAATCCGAAGATACGGTGTCAGCCATGTCTGCTGCCAGAAATGAAACCACACTACCATCCCGATGGCTATGGCACGGATTCCATCCAGCACACCGATTCTGTTTTCTATTCTGTTTTTTTCATCCATGCTGTATTCCCGCCGTTTCTGATTTTCTGCTGCTTCCTATCTGTCATGTTCCAGTCTCCACCTGATACATCTGGTGAGATAATCCACGTAATCCGCATTCTTACACATTTCCTTGCCGAGAGTATCGGAGATCTTTGCCACATCCATGCCGTTGCAGGCAGTGGTCTTCATGACAATATTCAACGGTTCCTCGCAGGTATCATTGGCAATATAGGTTCCGATACCGAAAGCCACGGTCACCCGGTCCCGGAATGCCTTACGCAGTTCATCCGCCCGTGCAAAGTCCAGACTGTCACTGAACAGCAGGGTCTTGCGCTTCGGATCAATTCCCAGGGATTCATAATGAGCGATCATCTTCTCGCCCCAGGCAAAGGGATCCCCACTGTCATGCCGCACGCCGGAAAACAGAGTGGAATAGGTCAGCTGGAAATCTTTCAGGAAACAATCCGTGGTGATCGTATCCGTCAAAGCAATTCCGTTCAAAATGCCATACTCTTTCACCCAGGCATCCAGGGCATACCAGTTGGAATATGCCGGATTGTGCTTGTGATTGCCCTGCCCGGTACACATGATCCATTCATGGGCCATAGTGCCTACCGGTGTCACGTTCCATTTCTTTGCCAGATAGACATTGGAGGTACCAATGCAGGCGGAGTCCTTATAATCCTTATTATGACCCACCAGCTCCTGTACTGCCAGTTCCTGTGCCTCTGCAGAGAGACGGCGTCTCAGACCGAATTCACTGAAATTTCCAAGGCAATACGTTCCGTCCACCAGCTTCTGTAGCTTGTCTGCCAGACGCTCCCGGAAGGAGGCATACAGCTTCTCATAGTCATAATTCATACGGAAAAATACTTCATTAACAATAGCCAGCGTCGGGATCTCATACATAGAAGTATTCAGCCAGGATCCCTTGGTCTCGATGGTCAGACCGCAGTCCGCCTCCGTGCCGATCTCAAAATCCTCGTATCTGGGCTGCCACAAACGTAAAAAATCCACATAGGAACCCTTGATCCATTTTACGTTCTCCAGATAAGCCAGTTCCTCTTCCGTAAAACGTAAGTCACAATAGGCCCGGATCTGCGCCTTGATTTCTTCTACCATTTCAGATGTGAAAAATACATCTGTATTCCTGCATTTGAAGGTCCAGGTAGTCTTATAAGCGCTGAACTGGTGGTAGATACACTGTCCCATAGAGAACTTGTACATATCATTTTCCAGTAAGCTGTTGATGATCTGTGGTAATTGCATGATTTTATCCTCTTTCTCTCTTAGATTCACAACTGTGTAAATATGATATGTTCTCTAAATCACATCCGCCTGGATCGGTCCCATAGCTGCGATGGCCGTCTGGTGCGTCTGGGGTGTCACACAGGCACAGGCCTTCTCAATGACACACACTCTCGCTTCCGGTACAAATGCCTTTGCCATGACCACATTGCTTAACACACAGATTCCGGTGCAGAATCCGGTAAAATCCACTTCCATGGGATATTCACCCTCTGCTGCCTCTCCTGCTGCCGTCACCTCTTCCCAGATTGCCTTCAGCGTATTTCCAAAATCCAGACTGCCAAAAGTAGGCTTTTTCACCGTAAGGATCTGTTCCGGCGCATAATGCTCCTGTACCGCCTTCATGATATCCGGATGGATCTTATATCCTTCTGTGCCTTCCTGTCCGTGCAGAACGGGCAGACGCTTTCCTTCCTGGGTGTGCAGATAATCCGCCGTATGGGTATCCTTTGTAAAGATCACCTTGTAGTATTCCCCGCTTTCTGCTGCCGCAACGATATACTTTACCGCCGCCTCGCACTCCTTGTTTCCCAGCGCCCCAGTGATGAATTCGTTCTGTGCATCCGTGATCACTAATACTTTCTTTGTCATGTCCCTCTCCTCTACTCGTTTTTCTATAATGATGCCGGGGCAAAAGCCCCCGACTTTGCACAAAAAGCAGGCAACCGCATCCTGCGACTACCTGCTTCTATTACTTATAGAAATAACTTCTTCACTTTTTCTGCATCAAATACAACTTCCTTTACCCCGTCCACTTCGATCTGATACAGGGCATTGGCTGCCAGATGCTCCGCCGCCTGCTCAAGGTCACGGATTCCACTGGTGTTGGAATAGATCTCCACCACCGCATCCAGTCCCTCTTCGGTGAGTGTGCATTCGTCTGCCTGCAGTCCAATCCTTTTCAGCACCTTCGGCAATGCAAATCTGGAGAAAATGATCTTCTTCTCCTCCGGTGTGTAATCCGGGATATCGATCACTGCAAAACGGGACATTAACGGAGCACTGATCTGCTCCTTGTCATTGGCAGTGGCGATGGGGTAGACACCAAAGGTGGGAACGGTACATTCCATATAGTTGTCCGTGAATCCCAGATTGTCAAGCAGTGTCAGAAGCACATCCGCCGGATTGCCGTTACCCTTGCCGTTTGCCGCCTTGTCCAACTCATTGATGATGAATACCAGATTAGACTCTCCCGCCATGGAAAAAGCCTCCATGATAATGCCCGGCTTGGCATTGGCATAGATTCTGGAGCTTCCGGTCAGCTGCTCCGGATCGTTAATGGAACTCATGTCTAATGTTGTCCAGGGCAATTTCAGGATCCTCGCCACCGCATAAGCGATCTGGGATTTACCGGTTCCGGCCGGACCCACCAGAAGCAGTCCGTAAGCCGGTAAGGTGTGAGTACGGTTAATCTGGATAATGGTCTCCATGATCCGCTGCTTGACTCTCTCCATGCCGTACAATTCCTCGTCCAGGATCCGTCTGGCTTCCATCGGATCAATGGCTTCGAAGTAATTGCCCTTCCACTGAATGTTCATCATGATGGACAGCGCTCTCTGGGCATGTCTTCTCTCTTCCGGAGACACCTCATGGGATCTGGCCACCGCCAGATTTCTTCTGGCCCACAGGCGGATGTTTTCCGGCATGGTCCTTCCAGCACATGTCATGAAATCGGAGATACTCTGAAGGCTGGTAAGCTTCATATCATCGCCGTCTTCCTCTTCGTCCTCCCCCTGTTCCTCTTCTGCGGGAGCACTGCTGGCGAACAGTCTTTCCATCATGAACTGTAAAAATCCATCTTCTGCCGAAAGCTTGGTTCCGCCGCCAAATGCAGTCTCTCGGATCTTGTATACCGCATAGCCTTCTTCCCGGTTTTCCCCGGAAAGCCGGACATTGATGTGATTTTCTCCTAACCATCTGACGAGGCTTACGAATCTTGCATCGATCTGTAAAATATCGGCATAGGCACTGCTGCCCTCTTCCCTGAATTCGAAATTCGTGCGTTTGTTCTGATTGCCGAAGACACCGATAGCATGGTGCTTCCACGGTTCGCTGCTGTTGTCCAGGATCAGGATCGGCTTTTCGGGACTTGCCGCAGCCTCATTGGAACGGAACATGGTATAGGTGCATACGGGATCCTGCTTCTTCTCATTTTCCGGAATACTGCTGAAATCAAATACCGGCATTGTCAGCCTCCTTTTTTCTCGCCTGAATCTTCTCCTCATCGATCAGCTTGAACTGCTTTACCAGATTGGTCATATTCTCGGACTGAGTCAGCAGTTCCTCACTGGTAGCGGATAATTCTTCTGCTGCCGCAGAGTTGGACTGTACGATCTCGGAGATCTGGTTCACACCGCTCTCCGCCTGATTCATGGCATCTGACTGAGCAGCTGCAATCTGGGTCAGTTCCTCAGAATCCTGTGCGATCCTGCGGACGCCTTCCACGATAACGCTCAACGTCTGGGACGCATGATCCACAGCTTCATTGCCGGCATGGATCTCCTCCAGTGTACCGCCGATCAGCTCTCTGGTATTGACAGCGGACTGCGCACTCTGCTCTGCCAGCTTACCAATCTGGTCTGCCACCACAGCAAAACCTCTTCCGGCCTCTCCCGCTCTGGCTGCCTCAATGGACGCATTTAAGGACAGCAGATTGGTCTGACTGGCAATATCCTCGATCTCACTGATGATGTTGCTGATCTTCTCGGAAGTCTCGTTGATCTGTTCCATGATCTCCATCAGATGATTCATCTCGGTACGGCCTTCATCTGCCTTAGCAGAGTATTCCTGTGCCTGCCTGCTGGAATTCTTGGTATGCTCTGCAGTATTGTCTACCATAGAGGCAATATTAGTAATGGTTGCCTGTAGCTGCTGTACGGCTCCGGCCTGCTCAGTAGCGCCCTCTGCCAGAGACTGTGCGGCATCTGCCAGGCTTCCGGCACCCATGGATACCTGGCCGGATACGGAATTTACATTGTACAATGCTTCGTTCATCTTATATTTGATATCTCTCAGGGCTTCCTTCAATTCATCCAGATCCCCTGCATAGAGATCGGGGTAAAGAAATTTTACCGTCCAGTCACCATTTGCCATGGCATTCAGAGCCTGCTTGATATCCTCAATGATCATTCGCAGATTTTCAGCCATTGCAATGGCGGCACGATTCATCTCTGCCACTTCGTCCTCTGTCTTTACTTCCGGGAACTCTGAAGACAGATCACCTGCAGCAAACCCATCCAGTCTGTCTGCCAGCGCTTTCAGCGGTCCGGCGATTCCTTTGGCTATTCTTTTTCCCGCTTTTTCAGATCCCGCAAAGCCTACTCCGATGATCAGAAGGATTACGATAAAAATAACCACACGGAAAACATTCAGTTTGGCTTCCATGGCATTTCCGTTCGTTACACTGCTGTCCAACAGGCTCGTCATATCTGCATAGACCTGCTGGAACACGGGATCCATCTGTTCGCCTGCCATCTGCTGTGCCTGCATCCGCTTAGCAGAATCGGAAGCTGTTCCCAGTTCCAGTATCTGTGCCTCGATCTGCTGATAAGAAGCTACGCCGTCCTTGATCTGCTGGTAGGTAGCTCTTCCCTCATCCGTGATCATGTCATCTTCCAGGGCACTGATATAGGTATCCAACTGTTCCGCCGTCAGGTCATGGGCATTTTTTGCTGTAGCGATCAGTGTATCGTCATCATAGCCGATGGCGGCACGGGTCTCACTCCGCATCTCCGCGATAACGATCATCGCCTTACCGATGTCACCCTGCGCGAAACCGTAATGCTTCAAGGCGTAGGAATACTGATAACTCACGATTCCCATGGCCACACAGGCGATGACACCCGTCATGCTCAGCAGTATCGTGGTCTTACGAAATACTTTCAATAGGCGCTTCTCAATGGAGAGCTTGTTTAAACTGTTAAATCTGTCCGTTCTGTCCATTCCAATGTTCCATCCTCTCTGTAAACTGTGTGTAAAAATCTATCGTCCCCTCATACGGCAATAAATAAAACAGACGCAGCAGCAGGAGATTTTCTTCCCTCTGTTTCCCTTCGTCTTCTCCTGTCAGTCTTTCTTCCATGGCATGTAACAGGTCATGCCATTGTAAGGTAAATTGCTGATTGCGGGTCAGATCCGGAGTATCGATCCATTTACTGACTTTTATCTTGCTGCGGTTCTCCTTTGCACATTCCCCGGTCTGGAGAAAATAGGAAAATCCTCCATTTTCATAATATCTTCCCAGCGGAAATAGCCGGCAGATTCCGGGACGGTACGGGTGAATACTGCATCGACCCTCTCCGTCCAGATACGCACAGGCTTCCTCTGCTCCCTGCATTTTCAGATTCGGTAAGATCACACCGTCCACCACATTGAGCTCCACCGATGCCGCTAATAGCTCCTGCATGCTTTTCCCCATTCCTGTAGTCATCCGGTACACATCATAGGGATCCAGGATAATGGAATTGCCCATGCCGTGACAACACCGGGAACAGCCATTGCAACCACCGCAATCCGCTTTTACCATATCATTTGCTTTGTATAATCGGCCATCGGATATCTCCGCAAGACTTACATTTCGCTTCATATCTACACCATCAGCCTCTCTGTGCCTTGCGTTCCATGATCTCCTTCAGGCTCTCGGTGTAAGGCGCTCTTGCCACACCGTACTCTGTTACGATTCCAGCGATCAGTTCATGATCCGTTACATCAAAAGCGGGATTGTATACCTTTACACCTTCCGGGGCCATGCGCTCCTTATACCACATCTCGGTGACCTCTTCCGCCTTGCGCTGCTCGATGCAGATATCTGCGCCGGTAACGGTAGCCATGTCAATGGTAGATGTAGGTGCACAGATATATACCGGTACACCGTACTGCTTTGCTACCGCTGCTACTACGCTGGTGCCGATCTTGTTGGCCGTATCTCCGTTAGCCGCCACTCTGTCACAACCCACGAACACTGCCTGTACCCAGCCCTTGGACATTACAGAAGCAGACATATTGTCGCAGATCAGTGTGACATCCACGCCCGCGGAATGCAGTTCAAAAGCAGTCAGTCTGGCTCCCTGCAACAGGGGTCTGGTCTCATCCGCAAATACATGGAAGTTATAGCCCTTCTCCTGTCCCAGATAAATCGGTGCGGTTGCAGTACCATATTTTACGGTTGCAAGTTGTCCTGCATTACAGTGAGTCAGGATGCCATCTCCCGGTTTCACCAGTTCCAGTCCAAATTCTCCGATTTTTCGGCATACTTCCACATCTTCTGCCCGAATCTGCAAGGCTTCATCATGCAGGATTTCCTTCACTTCTGCCACTGTTTTGTGTTCTTCTCTGCCAGCCTTCACAGCCACGGCATTCATACGCTTCAATGCCCAGGACAGGTTGACTGCGGTGGGTCTGGAAGAATCCAGATATTCCTTATATTCGGTAAATTTCTCATAAAACTTTTCAAAATCTTCGGTCTCGATGCGGTTTGCCAGCAGATAAATACCCAGTGCCGCCGCTACGCCGATGGCCGGAGCCCCTCTGACTTTCAACAGATAAATGGCATCCCAGATTTCCTGTGCCGTATGTAAAGCGATCAGTTCGATCCTGCCGGGTAATAAGGTCTGGTCTATGATGATCACCGCATCCTGTGCTTCATCCAGTGCCACGGTGTCGTAATCGAGAATTGTTTTTTCTTTTTCCATAGGTACTCCTTTATATATGTTTTCGTAATTGTCAGATCCTTACGGTACCTTCCCGGTTAATTTTCATGCCGGATAATATCGGCAAATTCTGCTTTCGCTGCCTTGGCCAGATCCTCCGGTGTCAGACGGATCTGAGATCCGATCTTGCCGCCGCTGACATAGATCTGCTCCTGTGTCTTTGCGCTTTCATCGATTCTGGTCACGTACTGCTTTTTCATGCCAATGGCAGTACAGCCGCCGCGGATATAACCGGTAATGGCGTTAATGTCCTTTACGTGGATCATTTCCACGCTCTTTTCCCCTACCGATTTCGCTGCCTTTTTCAGATCCAGCTCCGCCGCAATAGGGATAACGAATACAAAATAATTCTTGCTGTTGCTCACGGTGACCAACGTCTTATAGACCTGTTCATAGGGCAGGGATAATTTGTCAGCTATCTGAAGACCGTCCACGAATTCCTCACACTCGTAGGTGTAATGGGTATAAGGAATCTTCAAAGATTCCAGAATCCGCATTGCGTTGGTCTTTACTTCTTTTTGTTTTGCCATAAAACTACTCACGCCTTTCAACAACCTGCAAACTTTGAGCCGAAGGCACAAATTTGCAGGTGAAAAATTTATTTTTCACCTTGTTACCCTTGGTATCATTTTATTTTACTATTTTGCTTCCCTCAGCGCAAGCATACAAGGCAAGAAACTTGCACAAGTTGCATCAGTTTTTTGCAGAAAAGAACTCCGCCCGACTCCCGGACGGACCGGGGAATCAGGCGGAGTTCTTATATGTTTTTAATCCGTTGTTACGAATTAGTTTGCTGCCTTCTCAGCCTTTGCAGCCTTCAGCTGCTCGGTCAGAGCGGGAACTACCTTGTTCAGGTCGCCTACGATACCGTAGTCAGCCACATCGAAGATAGGCGCGGTCTCATCCTTGTTGATGGCAACAATGAGATCAGACTCTTCCATACCTGCTACATGCTGAATAGCACCGGAGATACCGATTGCAAAGTAAATCTGAGGACGAACGGTCTTACCGGTCTGTCCAACCTGCAGATCCTTGGGCTTCCAGCCATTATCTACAACTGCACGGGAGCAGGATACGGTACCGCCAAGAACCTCTGCCAGATCGTCCAGGATCTTGAAGTTCTCTGCGCTGCCAACTCCACGTCCGCCGGATACCAGGATCTTAGCATCCATGATATCAACGGTATCGGATACAGCCTTAACGACTTCCTTGATGGTTACATATTTGTTGTTCGGAGTAAATCCGGGATTGTACTCTTCGATTACAGCCTTTGCACCTGCGATAGGAGCGATCTTCTGCATAACGCCGGGACGAACGGTTGCCATCTGAGGTCTGTTGTCGGGGCAGGCGATGGTAGCGATGGTGTTACCACCGAATGCAGGACGGGTCATCAGCAGCTGGTTGTGCTTCTGCTCCTGTCCGGGGATAGCAACGAGAGGGAAATCACCGATCTCAAGTACAGTACAGTCAGCAGTCAGACCGGTCTTAACTCTTGCGGAAACGGTAGGGCCGAGGTCACGTCCGATAGCAGTTGCACCTACCAGAACGATCTCAGGCTTATATTTCTCGATAACAGATGCCAGTGCATGTGCATAAGGCTCGGTTCTGTAAGTCTCCAGTTCGGGATCGTCCACAAGGATTACCTTATCTGCGCCATACTCAGCCAGCTTATCTGCCAGATTCTTTACATTATAACCGATCAGAACCGCGGTTACCTCGGTCTCCAGCTTTGCAGCCAGCTCTTTACCTTTGCCGAGCAGCTCCAATGCGATACCGCTGATCTCATTGTCTACCTGCTGGGCGAACACATATACACCCTTGTATTCTTCAATATTATTGGTTACCATGGTTTGCCTCCTATATTAGATGATGTGCTTTTCTTTGAATTTAGCCACAATGTAAGCTGCTCCGTCTTCAGGGGAATCGGGAACGATCTTCTCACCTGCGCCCTTACGAACCTTATCGGATGCCTTTGCAATCTTGGTAGGAGATCCCTTCAGGCCAAGGTTGCTGTCATCAACATCTTTCAGATCAGCTCTGCCCCAGGTAGTGATCTCTGCCTTGCATGCATCGAAGATTCCGCCGGGAGTCATATAACGAGGCTTATTCAGCTCGGACAGTGCAGTGATCAGGCAGGGCATCTGAGCCTCTACTACATGATATCTGTCATCATACTGTCTCTGAACGATCACCTTGTCTCCCTCAACCTTGATGTCCTGTGCATAAGAGATTACGGGAAGTCCCAGATGCTCAGCGATCTGAGGACCAACCTGTGCGGTATCACCATCGATTGCCTGACGACCGGTAATGATCAGATCATAGTCAAGGTTTCTCAGTGCACCTGCAATGGTAGTGGAAGTAGCCCAGGTATCAGCACCGCCCAGTACTCTGTCGGTAACCAGAATTGCTTTATCAGCGCCCATAGCCAGCGCCTCACGAAGAGCATCTGCTGCCTTGGGAAGACCCATGGTCAGTACGGTAACTTCTGCGCCGAACTCGTCCTTCAGCTTCAGTGCAGCTTCCAGACCAGCCTTATCATCGGGATTCATGATAGCAAGCATTGCGCCTCTGTCAAGAGTTCCGTCAGGATTGAATTTAACACCGCCCTTGGTATCGGGCACCTGCTTAATACAAACAACAATCTTCATTGTATTTTCTCCTTACTTTTCTAATAAAATTTCCGACAAATGCCTGCTTGCTTATTTCAGCAGATCTGCGGAGATAACCATTCTCTGAACTTCGGAAGTACCCTCGTAGATCTCGGTGATCTTTGCATCACGCATCATACGTTCAACTTCGTACTCTCTGATGTAACCGTAACCACCGTGCAGCTGAACAGCCTTGGTAGTAACTTCCATAGCAACCTCAGCAGCATACAGCTTAGCCATAGCAGCTTCTACAGAGTAAGAGATCTTAGGATTGGTCTTGTACTCGTCCTTCTTGCGTGCAGCCTTGTATACCAGCATCTTGGCAGCTTCCACCTTGGTAGCCATATCAGCCAGCTGGAACTGTGTATTCTGGAATCCGGAAATGGACTTTCCGAACTGCTTTCTTTCCTTGGTGTAAGCAACGGTTCTCTCCAGAGCGCCTTCTGCAATACCCAGAGCCTGGGAAGCGATACCGATACGTCCGCCGTCCAGAGTGTGCATTGCGATCTTGAATCCCTGTCCCTGCTTACCAAGCATATTCTCCTTGGGGATACGGCAGTCGGTGAAGATCAGCTCGTAAGTGGAAGAACCCTTGATACCCATCTTCTTCTCTTTGGTACCGAAGGTAAATCCGGGAGTACCTTTCTCAACGATAAAGGAAGAAATCTCCTTCATCTTTCTGCCTCTCTTCTCTACGATACCGGTAACTGCGATCACGATATATACATCAGCTTCTTTACCGTTGGTGATGAAGCACTTGGATCCGTTGATGACCCACTCGTCACCATCTAATACAGCCTTAGTCTGCTGTCCCTGAGCATCGGTACCTGCACCGGGCTCGGTCAGACCGAAAGCACCGATCTTACGGCCGCTTGCCAGATCGGGAACATATTTCTTCTTCTGATCCTCAGTACCGAAGGTCATGATAGGATCGATACACAGAGAGGTATGTGCGGATACGATAACGCCGGTGGTTGCACAAACCTTGGAAAGCTCCTCAACACACATAGCGTAGGTCAGGGTATCACAGCCCTGTCCGCCGTACTCCTTGGGAACGGGAATTCCCATGAAGCCGTACTTAGCCATCTTCTCAACGGTCTCTCTGGGGAAGGTTTCGGTCTCGTCAACTTCCTGCGCAAGAGGTTTTACTTCGTTCTCGGCGAACTCTTTGAACAGCTGTCTCGCCATCTCATGCTCTTTGGATAATGTAAAATCCATGATGTTAATCCTCCATTGTTATTTATACTTGGTTGTAATTATGAACTTAGACTGTCCAGAGCCGTATCCGGCTCCGAACAGTTATTTTACCTTTTGCCTACTGTGCATCCACAGGAGTCTTGGTGCGGTCTGCATTGTATACATAGAAGCCCTTGCCGGTCTTCACACCAAGGTTACCGCCGCGAACCATCTTACGGATCAGAGGGCATGCACGATACTTGCTGTCGCCGGTCTCGTTGTACAGAACATCCATGATGGCAAGGCAGATATCCAGTCCTACGAAATCGCCCAGTTCCAGGGGTCCCATGGGATGATTAGCGCCCAGCTTCATAGCTGCGTCGATACCTGCGATATCGGATACACCTTCCATCTTGATGAAAGCTGCTTCATTGATCATAGGGATCAGGATAC
Source organism: Waltera acetigignens (assembly GCF_025567015.1). Classification (NCBI taxonomy): domain Bacteria; kingdom Bacillati; phylum Bacillota; class Clostridia; order Lachnospirales; family Lachnospiraceae; genus Waltera; species Waltera acetigignens. The sequence goes on from NZ_JAOQJO010000025.1 coordinate 18,321, forward strand.
GGTTAACAACAAAGCCTGCTGCCTCGTTTACCTGAACAGGGGTCTTGCCGATCTCTTCAGATATCTTCTTGATGGTGTCTACGGTCTCTGCGGGAGTATTCACACCTGCAATTACCTCAACCAGCTTCATACGGTCTGCGGGATTGAAGAAGTGCATACCGATCAGAGGACGGGTCAGTCCGTTGCCGATCTCGGTAATGGAAAGGCTGGAAGTGTTGGAAGCAAATACACACTCGGGCTTGCAGATCTTGTCCAGTTCACCGAAGGTGGTCTTCTTAACTTCCATGTTCTCAAATGCAGCTTCTACGATCAGATCGCAGTCTGCACACAGATCTTCCTTCAGGCCCGGAGTGATCTTAGCTACGATAGCGTCAACAGCCTCCTGAGTCATCTTTCCTTTTTCTACCAGTCTTGCATAGCCTTTTACGATCTTGGCCTTGCCGCCGTCAGCCCACTCCTGCTTGATATCGCAAAGAGCTACTTCATATCCGTCTACCTGGGCAAATGCCTTTGCAATGCCCTGTCCCATAGTACCTGCACCAATAATACCTACTTTCATGGTAAATCCTCCTGATTTTATACTTTTATATTCGTAATGATTAGCAGTTCTTAAAAGGCTCTTTTACCTTCTCCTTGTTCTTGTCAAGGAAGAAAGCCATACCATACTTCTGATCTTCTGTCTCGAAGCAGTCACCGAACAGCTTCTCTTCGATCACTACTGCCTGATCCATATCTGCATCCAGGCCTTCGTTAATAGCCTTCTTGCAGTTGCGGACTGCGATGGGAGCATTCTTTGCAATGGTGGCTGCCATCTTCTGTGCTGCTGCCAGCATTACTTCCTGTGCACTCTTTACCACATTGCCATCTGCATCTACTTCTGCGCTGTAAACTTCGTTTACCAGACCGATTCTGTAAGCGTCTGCTGCCTTGATATTGCGTGCGGTGTAGATCATCTGTTTTGCCATGCCTGCACCTACCAGACGAGCCAGTCTCTGGGTTCCGCCGAAGCCGGGAGTGATTCCCAGTCCTACCTCGGGCTGTCCGAAGACTGCATTGTCGGAACAGATTCTGATATCACAGCTCATGGAAATCTCACATCCGCCGCCCAGAGCAAAGCCGTTGACAGCTGCGATCACGGGAATGGGGAAGGTCTCGATCTTGCGGAATACATCGTTACCCTTCTTGCCGAATGCCTCGCCCTCTGCCTTGGTCAGGCTGCTCATCTCTCCGATATCTGCACCTGCCACGAAGGACTTACTGCCTGCACCGGTGATCACCAGACAACGAACCGTTGCCAGATCTACTGCATCCAATGTAGCGTTCAGTTCATCCAGTACCTGAGAATTCAGAGCGTTCAGTGCTTTCTCACGGTTAATGGTGATGGTTGCCACATTACCATTCTGCTCATACAAAATGTAATCCATGTTTTTACCTCATTTCACATTTCTATTCGTGTTTTCAAAACCACACTAAGGCGATAGAGATTCTACCGCCCCAGCGAATATTTATAAAATTAATCCTCGATCTTAACGATGGTGGAGCATCCCATACCACCGCCGATGCACAGAGTAGCCAGACCGGTCTTGGCACCTCTTGCCTGCATCTCATGCAACAGAGTTACCAGAATACGGCATCCGGAAGCTCCTACGGGATGGCCCAGAGCGATAGCACCGCCGTTGGGGTTCAGCTGCTTATCTACATCGATGCCCAGTTCCTTACCAACTGCTACGGACTGTGCTGCGAATGCTTCGTTAGCCTCGATGATATCGAAGTCTTCGATCTTCATACCGGTCTTAGCCATTACCTTCTTGGTAGAAGCTACAGGGCCGATACCCATAACCTCGGGACGAACACCAGCCAGAGCGCCTGCTACGAAAGTAGCCATAGGCTTAACGCCCAGCTCCTTAGCCTTCTCTTCGCTCATAACAACGATAGCTGCTGCACCGTCGTTGATACCGGAAGCGTTACCTGCGGTAACGAATCCACCGGGATTGATGGCACGAAGCTTAGCCAGACCTTCGATGGTAGAACCATGACGAGGGCCTTCATCGGTATCGAATACGATGGTCTCTTTTTTCTTCTTAACTTCTACGGGAACGATTTCTGCCTTGAAGGCACCGTTCTTCTGAGCTTCTTCAGCCTTTAACTGGCTCTTTAATGCGAACTCATCCAGTTCTTCACGGGTAAGTCCCCACTCTTCGCAGATGTTGTCTGCGGTCTTGATCATATGATAATCATTGAAAGCATCCCAAAGTGCATCTTTGATCATGGTATCAACCATGGTTGCGTTACCCATACGATATCCGTAACGTCCCTGAGGAATTGCGTAAGGAGCCATGGACATGTTCTCCATACCACCTGCTACTACGATATCTGCATCACCGGCCATGATCATCTGTGCTGCCTGGTTCACACAGTTCAGGCCGGAACCACATACCACGTTCATGGTAACTGCGGGAACTTCGATAGGAAGTCCGGCTTTGATAGCTGCCTGACGTGCTACGTTCTGTCCCTGGCCAGCCTGGATTACACATCCCATATATACCTGGTCAACTGCTTCGGGAGCAACGCCTGCTCTCTTCAGAGCCTCCTTGATAACGATTGCGCCCAGCTCCGGTGCAGGAGTTGTGCTTAAGGTTCCGCCCATGGTACCGATTGCGGTACGGCAAGCGCCTGCTAATACAACTTTCTTTGCCATTTGTTTGTCCTCCACTTTTTGTTTTCGTTTGGTTTGCTTTCTGAAATGTAGATTGTTATTTTTTTATCATTTCACTGTCCCCATTTTAACATAGCGAAATCTGTTTTGCAATGCTTTTGTCAAAAAAATAACAAAATAACAAATGAAATTTTTAGAAATCAGAATTCCCGGATTTTTGTAGTGCGGATCCACTCTCTTGTTCCCTCGACTTTCTGCACTTCCTGCGTGTGTTTTGCCAGAAAACAGGTCAGCGGATAGACATCGATCCAGATCTCGTTGTCACTCTCTTTCTGTTCTTCATCAAAGACCAGTTCCAATCCCCAGTGCAGATGGGTTACTTCTATATTATTTACATTTTCTGTGGTACTGTAACCGGTATGTCCCATATAACCGATCACATCCCCCGCCGTCACCACGCTGCCTTCTTCCAGTCCTTCCGCATAGGGGTAGTTCTGCCTCAGATGTGCATAGTAATAGTAGCGCTTATTATCAAAGCTGCGGATACCAATGCGCCAGCCGCCGTACTGGTTCCAGCCCAGGGCTTCCACAGTGCCGGACTCGACAGCAATGATAGGTACACCGACGAGCCCCATCATGTCATGGCCCAGATGCCTTCGTTTATATCCGTAGCTTCTTCCCGCCCCGAAATCATCATAATGAGTATAATCAAATCCTCTCGCAATGGGGCAATAACCTTTTAATCCGTATTTTTTCTGCCAGGTGCTCTGTCCGTCTTCTCCGATCACCTCTGCCTCGTATTCTCCCACCAGTCCTCCCAGCGCTGCGCTGTAAGCTTCCAGATAATACGGATAGTATTTCATATCTTTTGTGAGAGTTTCTATCTCTGCCTCTCCCTCAACCAGCTTCTCCGCCGTCTCGTTCAGGATCTTCAGCGCCTTTTTGTCAAATTCCCCTCCGGTTCTGGCTGCGGTATATGCAAGCAGCGGGATCCACTCCACATGATGTTCCGTGTCAAACGTATCCACATCCCAGTCATATGCCTGGCAGAGCGCTTCATAGGATACGGTAAAGTCCACCCATTTGATATAATCCTTTCCCGCAGCCGAGGTTGCGGTGACCACCGCCTGTTCCATGCTTTCTGTCCGTCCTGTCTCCCGGAGCAGAAATGCTCCCATCATTATAAATAGAAGCATCACCTCTGCCCGGATCCATGCCCGCATTCTCTTTTCTCTGTCCATTCCCTGTCCTGCTTTCAGTTCCTCCTTACAGGTTATGTTTCTGATTTTTCCGGTATTCAGACAATTCGAAAATCTCCGGGGCATATCATTTCCCATACAACAAAACAGCCTGCCGGAAATTCCGGCAGGCTGTAAATTTGTCTTTATTTAATTTTCTGTCCGGTTTTATACTTCCGGCTCGATCAGTCCGTAGGTATCGCCCTTTCTCTTGTACACTACATTTACCTGATCTGTCTCTGCGTTGCAGAATACGAAGAAGTTGTGTCCCAACAGTTCCATCTGAATGCAGGCATCCTCGGGATACATGGGCTTGATATCGAACTTCTTGGTACGAACGATCTTGATCTCGTCATCGTCTGTGTAATCATTCTCTACATAGGCTTTGCTGAAAGAAGCTGCCGCCTGCTGTTTGTCAACGATCTTGTTCTTATATTTTTTCAACTGTCTCTCAATGATCTCTTCCACCAGATCAATGGATACATACATATCGTTGCTTACCTGCTCCGAACGGATAATGCTTCCCTTTACCGGAATGGTCACCTCAATTTTCTGACGTTCTTTTTCAACGCTTAATGTTACATGTACTTCTGTGTCGGGATTGAAATACTTGTCCAGCTTGCCGATCTTTTCCTCCACTGCTGCTCTTAATCCTGGTGTAACTTCGATGTTTCTGCCAACAATAATAAACTTCATGCTGATCATCCCTTCCAAGTATTTATTTACAAGGTTTTATGTAGCATCCCTTGTATTTATTGTATAGTCATTATAGCACAATAGCACAGCTTTTTGCAACAATTTAAGAAGTTTTTTACTTGTTTTTGACATTCTGTATGTCAACCCTAAAATCGACAAATCCTGTCATTTTATTATTTTTATTACATGTTCACAAAACATTTGTTCCTGTTTTTTCGTAAATTTATCCCCCTTGCAGTGCCGGTTTTTCTGTGGATAATGTGTATAACTTGGTGTATAAGTAACTTTTATCCTATTTTCTGGCATTTTGGATGTGGATAACTTATTTTGTATTTAAATTTCTTTTCTATCGTTTTTACGTTCGTGTCACTTTTTTTGTATACTTTGTATAGTTCCGTTTTGTCAATCCCCATTTCATCGCGTAACAATATTTTGACAAATTGCACAATTCGTTATACAACTTATAGTTTTTTGCCTTATCGGCACTTAAGTTCCACTGTCCCCACAGCATCCTGTCCACATGGAAAATAAACCGACCACATGACACGGTGCAATCGAGTAGTCTCGCTCATCGTATACACACAAAAAAGCACTGTGTGTTTCCACACAGTGCCTTGTACTTTCTGTTATATAATCAGAAGATCCGTCGAACTGCCAGTACCTTCTTGTAATCCGCATTAGATACGATGATACCGGTCTTGGCGGTAGATGCATGAACGATCTGGCCGTTACCGATATACAGTGCCACATGACCGGAGTAACAGATCAGGTCACCTGCCTGTGCATTGGCAAGTCCGTCAACCGCGGAACCCTGGCTGCGGTCTGCGGAAGAGGAATGAGGCAGACTTACACCGAAGTTAGCATATACACTCATTACAAATCCGGAACAGTCGGTGCCGTTGGTCAGGCTGGATCCGCCGTATACATAAGGGTTACCAACGAACTGTAATGCATAGTCGGCAACTGCGGTACCCATCTCGCTGTCTCCGCTGGCCGCATAAGTAACTGCGGGAGCGCTACTGGAAGAGCCAGAACTCTTGCTGCTTGTGGCTGCCTTGGCTGCCGCTGCGGCACGTGCTCTTTCTCTCTCTTCTTTCTCCTTTGCCAGACGCTTTGCTTCTTCCTCTTTGGATTCTGCTTCTACGAATTCCGTATGCAGGGAAACAAATTCTGTAGAGACCCATCCAAGACCTTCCTCGGTATCTACCTGTACCCAGCCATCGGTCTCATCGGATACTACCAGATCGTCCTCCAGAGGAACCAGACCCAGCACCGATGCTTCCAGCGAAGGCTCGGTACGAACTTTCAATGTGGTGGTGTTAACGGTTGCCAGTCGGGTTCCTACCTTCTTGGCAAGTTCTACTGCTTCGTCGCCAGTCACACAGTACTCGGCTTTTACATAACCGGTTACGGAACCGGAAGAAATCTGATACCAGCCGTTCTCTTCGGAAATGAAGAGACCAACGGAATCGTCATACAATTTACCGACGATCTCACCTTCCTCACTGGGCAGGCTTCTTACATTTACATAATCATTCACCTGTGCGATTACCAGATTCTTGAAGGACTCCTCCTCGGATGCTTCCGGGGTGGTATCCATCTGATCGTCACGGATCACAGTCTCAATAATGCTTTCAATCTGTTTCGTGCTGTTGGTACCTGTGGAAAGGCTCTCCAGCTTGTTGCCCTTTGCCAGGGTCAGCTCGATACCGCCGCTGGGCAGTACAGATGAAGATGCTGCTGCATTTGCAGTGATATTCATTCCGGAAAAAGCCATAACCGCTGCCATGGTGCAAACGGTAATTTTTACAGATTTACGAACCATTCTATCCTCCTGAAACTCTTGGAGCTGTCTCAATTTCTTAACTTATTTCTTTACATTTTCAAATCATTTGTTACGAATTTGTTACATCCGTTAACAAATATATCACGCGAACTCCCATTTGTCAATATAGTGAATTAATTGTCAATGTTGTAAGAAATTCCCATTTCATGCGGGTTTGCGGTGTTTTTACATAAAAAGAGCCACCATCCAGGTGACTCTTTTCTTTAAATATTCTTCGGTTTTCTTCCGAATTTCTTAATGAATTTATTACTAATCTGTGTCTGTTAACGAAAACGGTTGCAGTAATTTCCCGCGCTGACTGCTGCATTGGCACCGTCTGCCACCGCTGTTACGACCTGGCGCAGAGGTTTCTTACGGATATCTCCGGCCACATAAATGCCGGGGCGGCCGGTCTCTCCGGTCTCATCCGCAGGGATATAACCGTCTTCCCCGACTGCCACCAGTTCCCGCAGCAGTTCCGTGTTGGGATGGATGCCTACAGCGATAAAGATGCCTGCTGCCTCCAGATCTTTTTCCGCTTCTGTCTTCACATTTTTGATACGCAGCTTTTCCACCATGTCCTCGCCACAGATCTCTGTAACCACATGGTCATAGAGAATCTCCACATTAGGGAGACTCTTTAATTCCTCCTGCAATACCATAGCCCCCCGCAGACTATCTCTTCTGTGGATCAGATACACCTTTTCGCAGGTTCTTGCCAGATAGATGGCATCTTCCAGTGCCACGTCACCGCCGCCGACCACAGCCACCGTTCTGCCCCGGAAAAAGGCACCGTCACAGGTAGCACAGTAGGATACCCCCATGCCGTTCAATTCTTCCTCGCCGGGTACTCCTAATCTGGCATGTTCCGCACCGGTGGCAAAGATCACCGTACGGGTCTCCAGTTCCTGGTTGCCCGCATAGACGCATTTGTAATCGCCTCGTTCTTCCACACTGTGTACCGTAGCCTCCAGGAACTCCGCTCCCAGTTTCTCTGCATGATGCCGGAACGTCATTCCCATATCGAATCCACTGATGCCGGGAAGTCCCAGATAGTTATCCACCTCATAGGTATTGAGGATCTGACCGCCGCTCATGGGCTTTTCTTCTATAATAAGTAGATTCAGTCCCGCTCTCTTACCATAGACTGCAGCTGACAGCCCTGCGGGACCGGAACCGATAATGATCAAATCGTACATAATTTTCTCTCCTTTTGTCCAGTGTAGCAGTTCCCCTATGGAAAAGCAAGTCCATCTGTGCTACACTCGTTTTACAGGTTTTTAGCATCCGGCACTGTTTTATCTCCAAAGTTTGCTGTAGAATAGCGGAACCCGTGGTAGCTGATGGACTTTGCGGATGACTTATGCCGGGCTGCCGCCGTGAATGAAAAACAATAATTCAGAAAGGATACTTTACATGAATACAAGAAAGAACGCACCGTTGGCTCTTGTCACCGGTGCCTCCCGCGGCATCGGTAGGGCCATCGCAGAAGCCCTGGCCGAAGCCGGCTACCATCTGATCCTCACCTGTAGCCATACCTTGCCGGACCTTCAGGAAGTGGCCGCCTGTTTAGAAGAAAAATATGGCATCACCTGCACCGCCATGGCTGCGGACGCATCGGAACCCGCTGCCATCGAAAAAGTTTTTGCCTCCCTGGACCATCTGGATGTACTGGTCAACAACGCCGGAATCTCTTACATTGGTCTGCTCACGGATATGAGTGTCGAAGAATGGCAGCATGTCCTGAATACGAACCTGAGCTCCTGCTTCTACACCAGCCGTCTGGCAGTGCCTCTGATGCTGCTGAAGCACAGCGGACGCATTATCAATATTTCCTCCGTCTGGGGAAATGTGGGAGCTTCCATGGAAGTGGCTTACTCCGCCTCCAAGGGTGGTGTGAACAGCTTCACCAAAGCACTGGCCAAGGAGCTGGCTCCCAGTAATATCCAGGTCAACGCCATCTCCTGCGGTGTTATTGATACTGCCATGAACCACTGCTTCTCCCCCGAGGAAATGAACGCCCTCCGGGAAGAGATTCCCGCCGACCGTCTGGGCCAGCCGGAGGAAGTCGCAAAACTTGTCCTCCAGCTCATCCAGGCGCCAACCTATCTCACCGGACAGATCCTTACTCTTGACGGAGGCTGGCAATAACACTCTCCGCCGATTCTCCCGGTACCAGTGATGCCACGATCCGCTCCATCTCTTCTTTGGATCCAGCATCCCGGCACCGGAGGATCAGATGTTCCTTCTCCGTCTCTGTCAGTGCCGCATAGCCTTGCATGGCCTGTTCATTCATCGCCAGCGCCATGCCGAATCCTACCGGCAGTTCATTCAAGGGAAACGCTTCTGTTCCGCCGCTTCCCCCAGTCAATCCATCCATTGCAAACTCCTTTCCCGCGTTCTGCGAAGATGCCTCATTTTACAGGCATCCTGTTTTTGCATAACAATCGTGCACTTGATCGATAACATAATTTTGCATATGTTATCGATCAAGTGCTACTGTTTAGTCTGTGCAGGAGGAATCTGCGATATACAAAACGAAAACTCGCTCTTTGTAAATGAAAATCTCACGAATAACGGTATTCCCCGCCATCCGTGAGATTTTCAGTTTGGTTTCTGTCTGTCAGGTATCCAACATTATTTTCCGGCAAGATATTCTCTCATATGTTCTCTGATATGCTCGAACTGTTTTCTCGTCTGAGGATTCCGTGATTCAAAATTCATCAGCTTATCCAGATACCCCTGTCTCTTCACAATACGGCAGCTCTCTGGATAGACCAGCTCGTACACCAGTGAAATATGTCCCACCACATTATCCACCGCTGTTTTCTTCAGGGAACGCAGTACAGCGTGCTCCTCATCAAAGCTCTGCAACACTTCCGGCGTCACTTCCTCCTGATATAATACCTCGGTGTCCACATTGTAGATCTCTTCCAGCGGGAATTCCACATTGACCTTCAAGATATCAATCTTATCCGCATCCCGTAAGATATGGCAGAACATTGCCGTACGTTCGTCCAGTTCTTCCGGAATCCGGTAGGCGCTGTGATAAAACACCGCCGTCCACAGAAGCTCATCGCAGGAAGCATCTTCCACGAAATCCCGGATACTGATTCCGGCGTCTGCCTGAATTTCCTCGGACAGGTTTTCTTCGCTTCCGGAAGCAAGTCCGTGTTTCTCTTCCCAGACCTTACCAAATAAAATCCTTGCTCCGTATTTCGCATGATCGATGGAATCTGCATCGGTGAAGGTACCATATACCCGCTGCTGTTCAAAGCGTCCCACATCATGGAGCAGTCCGGTCAGCCACGCAATGTCCACCTCTTCCTCCGGAAGGTCCAGAGATCTGGCGATCTGCTGACACAATCCGCAGACCCGGTAGGTGTGTTCTATTTTCAGGCGGATCATGTCCCGGCTGCTGTCATAACGGTCCGTGTATTCCTGAAATGCTGCCAGTGCTTTTTCTCTGTTGATCTTCATTGTTCGTTGCCTCTTTTGCCTCTTATCTCTTATATCATGTTTCATGACTCATGACCTGTTCGTTTTTTTCAAATCCATTCCTTCTTATCTGATGGTTTTTGTCTCTGTCAGGCCTTTTTCTCTGCCGACGATACATAGGCCAGCTTGTATACCGCTACACAGATCACTGCAACCACCATCAGCAATCCAAGCTCCAATGCCCATGTAGGAATCGTGGAGGCACACACCACAGTCAGAAAGTCCACTGCAAAATGCAGTCCGAAGGCTGCTGCCAAATGCAACTTTCTGCCTGTCTTCACCGCACTGTATACAAGAATCGACAACGCGATCTGCAGGGCGATCGCACTGATCCGCTCCACCGGTGCGAGGTAGAACTGGTAAGCCGGCGTGGTCCAGAGAACAGAGAGCTGATGGTAGGTTACCTCCTGTTGTGCGGGCTCCAATGCCGTCATAGTCTTCTCCATCAGGCCACCGTTAATCATGGCTGCGGTAAGGAGATTGCTCATAGAAGACATACCAAGGATCAGAAAAGCCTCAATGCCGCCATGTCCGGCGCCGTACATCAACGCATTTTCCCGGGTCAGATGCTTTTTCAGGCAGAACTTCATGGCGATCCACCGGCCACACTCCTCAAAAAGTGCTGCTGCAAGCCCACCGTAAATCGCATACAGCCAGATATTGTCCCGGATCACGCTTCCGGTCACCGTCAGCACGATGGCATGGCAGATCTGCTCTAAGATCATGGCAAAGCCCACGAAGATACCGCAGCCGATGAAAAATGCCGGCACCCACGCCTTTGTCTTCTTATAGATAAAAATACACAAAAATATGGGTAAACCCACGGATAATAGCAGAGATATCACCATCCCCACCATACTTGCACTGCTTACAGTTCCCCAGATCATTGCCGTTTCTGTTATACTCTCAACTGCCATATATTCTCCTATCCAGGCGCCTCTCCGCACTTTGTTGTTTTATGATTTCTTTGTAACTATTCAGAACCCCATTCGCAAAACCGCCTCTGAATAGTTACATTTCTTCATCTGTATTGTAAGATTCTCCGGAAAAAGGTAAGAAAACCTTCCTCTACCGCCACCTGATCCACCGCCGTCTCAGGCAGATCATAGAAATATTTCCCGGTTCCGGGATCCAGGGAAATGCTGTCCAGCGGAAACCCCTCTCTGCGGATGCTGCTGTGGGGTACATCCGTCAGCCAGAATTTCTCACTTTCCATGTCAGGCTCCATCGCCTCATATACATGTTCCTCATCCTGCACATAGCAGATGGCATTGCGGTATTTTGCCGTAAGCCTCCCATAGCGTTTTACCTGTCCGATATAGTGCTCCAGCATCTGCTCATCCGTCAGATACACACCGTTCACCGTACGCACATGTACCCCAGGCTGGACCGCCTCCGGGACATCTTCAAAATACAACCCGGAATCACAGGAAAATACAGGCATACGAAAAGCTTCATAATAAGCATGCGCTTTCTGCCTGGCATTCTCCAGAGGCGTATTGCCTGTCTCCGGGACATCGGGGATCTCCATACCCTGTGCCTGCAGATCCTGCAGACTGATCAGTTCAATGCCAAGTCCGGCTATGCGGTTCTGCATGGCAGCTGCCTTTGCCGGATTGCCGGTACCGTATAACAGTTTCATAAGCGTTGTCCTGCTTCCTTTCCGGTCAGATCAGCGCCGGTGTCTGTGCCAGGACAGAGATAATCGCGATCGCCGCCAAAATCACAACAACTACCACTACTGCAACAATGATCTTCTTTTTCATATATGATACCTGCTCTTTCTAACTCTTTTATACTTTTGCATCCCATGGACTAATGATGGCATATTTCAAGGACAATTTCAAGGATTATGAAAATATTCGAGATGGCTCCACTTTCTCGCCCGGCCAGGATTTTCTGAGCGCCGCATAGGAAACCAAAAAGTTAGCAAGCCAGCCTGCAGGCACAGCAAGCCAGACAAAGTCAATGCCAAAACGCGGCGCACAGATCAAAGCCACGGACAGGCGGATCGCAAGGTTTACCATGTTGGCAATAAGGAATGGGCGCATGATTCCAAGTCCGCGAAGAACTCCATCGGTCGCCATTTTAATTCCCATAAAGATAAAGAAGTAACCAAGCCATCTCATATAATCTCCGGACACCTGATAAGCCAGCGCGGTTCCGTCTTTTCCAAGAAATAGCGAAGAAATCTGCGTGTGCAGTGTTTCAATGACAAGAAAGGCAACCACCGCAAAACACACGTCCAACACCAATGCCGCATGATAACCTTTTTTGATACGCTCGGTTTTTCCTGCCCCAAGGTTCTGGGAAACATACGGCGAAACTGCATTGCCGATGGACACGAAGATCAGGGAAAAAACATTCTCCACCCGCATCGTTGCCGCATATCCTGCAAGTGCCTGTGTGCCGAAGGGATTTACCACTGCCTGTACGATCATCATACCGATCGACACGGTAGACTGCTGCAGGACCGAGGGCACTGCGATCCGAAGCATCGAGCGCAGCTTGCGCCCGTCAAACCACTGAAACGGGCTTTGGTATTGCCGCATCCGGTATAAGAAAATCAAAAGTGAAAAAACAGCGGAAATTCCCTGGGCAATCAGGGTTGCAAGCGCCGCGCCGAATACACCAAGCCCCAGAATGGCTACCATCCAAAGATCCATCACAATATTCAGAATGGATGAAAAGATCAGCAGCCCCAGCGGAATTTTTGATTCACCAATGGAAGTGAACATGGTGGAGAGAATATTGTACATGAACAAAAACGGAAAGCCCACAAAATAGACCCGCAAGTACAGTACCGCTTCCTCCAGAATATCGGCAGGGGTCTGTAACCCGCTCATCATCGCATGGGAAAAGCAAAAGCCAAAGATACCAAGGAGGATGCTCAGAAGCAAAAAGCTGATCAGTGACGTAGACACAATGGTCTTCATTTTGCCATACTCTTTGGCGCCGAAATAGCGACTCACAAGCACACCAGCACCGACACCGGCACCCAGTGCCACACAAATGAAAACATTCGTCAGGGCTGCACAGGCACCCACAGCTGCCAGTGCAGAGGAACCCACAAACTGACCGACGATAATGGAGTCAGCCATATTGTATACCTGCTGAAAAAAACTGCCGAGAATCATCGGCATTGCAAAAACCGTCAGCGCTTTCAGCGGTGCATCGGTAATCAAATACTCATCTTTTGACATGATCCTATTCCTCCACAGTTCCTTCTGCATTCTTCCATGGCTTCTTCAACTCGTTCATCTGCATCTTCTGGAAGTTGGATGGCATCCAGCTTTCGCATGAAAAGTTCAATCATCGCAGGATACTGATTTGTAATTGGGTGACTAAACCGATAAAACTGCGGCACACCTTCTTTCTTTATATGCAGCAATCCCATTTCTTCAAGCTGTTTCGATGCCCTTGATATAGAAGTAGGTGTCAGTTCCAAGTTCTTCGCGGCTTGACTTGTAGATAGTTCCTGTGCGCCTCCATAAATGAAATGCAGTAGAAGCATCTGCGCCGATGGAAGTATTTCTTCCCTTGTCTTTTTTTCGGCGCTGCACCGTTCCTGCAAATCCTCATAAGCCACTTCGATTCCAAGGACTTTATTGCGATACTCCATGTGTTCGCCTCCAATCTTAACTCTTTTTGAGTTAAGATACAATATTTGAGTTAAGAACAGTTGAAAATCAACATTATCAAATATTATTTTTACGCAAAAAAACCGATGCAACATGAGCATTACACCCACACTGCACCGGATATTCCATCGTCAACTGCTCTGTCTATTTTCTTCTTCCTGCTCATGCAGCTTCTCTTTCTTCTGCTCGTCCTCTTTCAAGATTTCCTGCACAATCTTCTGTTCTCCAGGCCAATCCTGCATTTCCGATTTGATTTTCTCTTAGAAATCCCCCGTACACCTTGTCCTGATCAAAGGGCCATTCCCCAGAACATTGTTCATCACTTATTCTCCAAGGGTTGCTCCATCTTCTTCCCATTCTCGCATACCCTAGTGTGGAACAGAATCATGTCGAACAGTTGCGCAGCTTGCCAAACACGCCAAGATCCCGCGTTTCGGCATGACCCGCTGCAAGGTCTCGTAGGCCGCAATGTCCGGCAAGATCTGCCGCTTGAGGTGGTATTGCTTTTCCTTGCTTGCATCTGCATTTTCAGCCAGCAGCGCACTCAGGCGCATATCGAAAGCGGTGTTCAGTTCCTTTGCCCGCGCGGGAAAGCGCTGTGCCGCAGTCTCCCGGAAATCACGGGAAAGATAGGTTTCCTTCCTCTTCATCGTCCGTTACCCTTTCTTTTTGTATCCGCAGTCGCAGTAGGGCCCGCCGGAGGCAAGGGTGTACTGCCGCACAAAATTTGTCACGCCGCCCGCTTCGCTCATGGTGTAGTCCAGACGGCACAAAGCAGGGGTCAGGTCGTACAGCCCCAGCTCCTTCATCAGCACACAGATGCCGCACTTGGTAAAGCGTCCCTCGTAGCCGCTGCCATCCGGGTATTCGTAAAACTCCATGTTCCACGAATAGGGGTTGCGGTCGGCGGCTTTCAGAGCGGCAGTGGTTTTCATGGCAGCGATATCCTTTGCGGTGAACTTGCTTTTTCCGCTCTTACGGCAGAACCACTGCATGGGCGCTGTCATCATCGCCTTTGCGTAGTAATCCGTCAGGCGGTCTACCGCCGGGCGCTGCGGCATGGAGAGAATGAACGCGCCGAGCATTGCGCAGTTGACGATGTTCATCTTGAAGCGGTCCGATTTTTCAAACTCCGGCAGGTCTGCAATGATTGCTTTGTACTTCGGCTTTGCTTTTTTCGTGATCGCTTGTGCCGCATCGGCATCATAGCCGAACACCGCCGTCAACTGCTTTTGGAATGAGCCTGCAAACAACGCCCACATTCCCATTGGCATACCCATGTATTTCATTGCACTGCCTCCTTACATTCTCCGCATTTTGCCTTCTCCCGCAGCAACACCAGCCCCAATACCAAAACCAGCAGGTGTCCGGTGGATTCCGTGCCGTGATTGATCTGATCCAGCGGCCACGGCAGAAGCGTGAAGAGATTTCCCACAATCCCCGTAAAAACGATGGGGTTGCAGAAGGATGCCAATATCCGCTGTGCTGTGTTTTTCAGCGGGAGCATTCCGATTTCCCAATGTCTTAAACTTCATTGTCTTTCCTTTCCTCAGTGAATAAAAGCCGTCATAAGGACCGCCAGCACCGCTGCTATACCTGCCATACCCACCGTGCCGAAAAGCCACTTTTTCTGCTTGTCTTTTGCAGTAATGTAGGGCTTCAGATCTTCTGTTCCGGGAATCGTCCATACGTTCGTGTGCCCCACCCAGTAGCCATCAATCAAAAAGCGGTCAATGAGATTCATAACGGACAAGATGACAAGCAGCTGCCAGAAGCCCGCCGCAAAGCCTTTCGCACCGTTTATCCCATAGACACAGACCAGCACATAACCAATATAGCCGGGAATGCAAACAGCTTTGAAAAGTTGAGAATTGCGCTTGATTTTCTCGTGTGTCGTAAGTCCCAGCTTCACGCACCGCTGCTGCACTGCCGGGCTGTAGAGATGCACCATCCCAACAGCCCCCTTGCGGATGCCCACAGCACAGACAAGAGCCAGCAAAGCCCCCAACCCAAGACCTTCCAGAATCACCTGTAAAAGCATTACTTATTCCTCCTGTATCCGTTTTCATCCCGGTATTCGGGATGTTCCTTTACGTATGGATCCTTATCGCCGCAGATGGTATAGTCGCATCGGCAGCCGTCCACGCAGGTGGTCGTCCGCACGAGCTTTGCATGGAGCAGTTCCATGGACGCATAGTCCACATTGCACAGGGCGGGCATAATGTCCGCAAATCCGAACCGCTTAGCAAATTCCGCCGCCGGACACGCCGTAAATTCATAATAGATGGGCTTGCTGTTTTCGTAAGGTGCAACATCCATCTCGTAATCATGCCATGTGTCACAGTGCTTTTGGGCGGTACTGAATGCCCGATACATCAGCTTTTTCCAGAATGGCTTGTTGGCGTCAACGAAACGCAGCTTCCGGAAGGCCGGCAGGATCAGATTTTCTTCGATCTCTTCAATTTCACGGAATGTGGTCACATCTCGGCACACATCGTAAAAGCACATGATGGCGATGCAGTCGTAGGTGCCGCCCGTGCCGTTGTGAAAATTCTTTTTACCGCCGAGGTCGGTGCGCCACTTGGAAAGAAGCTCTGCGTATCTCAGCTGCACCTGCTCCCAGACCGCCTTGCGCTCCACCTCCGGATAGTGCAGAGTGATTTTCGCCAGAATTTCCTTTTTGCAGGGTTTGGAATACAGCACATGGCAGCTACGGTCAATTTGTAATTCGCTGTCCTTCATCTTCCCACTCCTTTCCGAAAACCGCTCTTTGCATTTTCTTCGGTGTCGTCCGATTCGTCGTAGGCATCATAGAGCAGGTGATCGTGCCGTCATAAAAATTGTTGCCGCCTGTCAGCCGATAGGCACTGCGAATGGCTTCTTTTCGCTCTATGTTTCTTCCTCCAGATACCAATAATCATATGGCCGTTTCCGGCATCATTTTTTCAAAATATCCGTAATTTTCTTGAAATCCTCGCGCGCCTCCTTGAAGATTGGTAGCATACAGTAGCAATGCACCATCTTCGGGCGGGCGGACACTGTATAGGAAACCTTAGCGCGTTTGCAGGCCTCCTCAAAGTCCGGCAGCGCACCGTATAGCACCTCATCCGCAGAATAGAAGAAGTGAATATCGCCAACGCCGGTAAAATCCCCCCGGGAGCCGGAGAGCATATAGTCCGGCACATTCTTACAGCCATGCCGCATAAACTTTTCCACCGTCACCATAAAGGCATAATCGATGGAAACGTCTCTCTCATTCAATGCCTTCATCCGCGATTTTTCGCCATCGTTCCATGGCACTTCGCCGGGTGATACGGCAACGATATGCCGTGGCTGCGGCAACGGCTCCGGCTGCGCATTATTGTGCGCTGCGATTCCCAGAGCCAGTGCGCCGCCGGAGGAAAAGCCACAGGTGCTGACATTTCCACCGCCGTACAATTCGAGCATTCTGCGGTAGCATTCATAGACCATTTCGTAGGTTTCGGTGATACAATGCTCCATGCAGAGCGGGTAGAACGGAAACCACACATCGCAGCCGGTCTCACGGCACAGCTTACGCATGACTGGCAGATCGCCCTTGTCCGGGCCGATCACCATACCGCCGCCGAAGAAATAGAGGATGGCGCGCTTTGACGGATTCGGATTTTCACGTACGATCAGGCATGGAAAACCGTTGACTGTAATCGTCTCATAATATGCCTTGTGGTCGGTCGGCGTAAAAACGCCTCGATGTCGGTTCTGCTTTTCAATTTCCTTTCGCAGTTCGTTCTCTGGCAATGTGAAAGACTTTTTCACTCCGGAGAGTCTATACACTGCCCGCAGGATGGATGCAAAAATGCTCATGGCTTTTTTTCCTCTCATTTCCGCGCTGTAACGCACAGCCACCCCTTTTTGTTTTTGTGGCTCTGGATCTTACAAAATCCTGCTTGCTCCAGATATGCTTTCAGTGCAGTGTCCGTGTAGATGGTCATACCATTGATAATTTGTGTCCATTTGTCATCTTTTGCTGTTTCGCCGTTTGCTTCATTGCAGATGAAAAAGATCCCGCCGGGCTTCAGCACCCGATAGACCTCTCTGAAATTCTGTGCAAGCTCTGGCCAGAAGTAGACCGTTTCAAAGGCGGTCGCCACATCGAACTGCTCCGCTTCAAACGGCAGCTCTGTCACGCTTGCCTGTTGCACGTTGCACCGTCCTGCCGCAATGGCTCTGGCATTGACTTTTCGCGCTTTTTCCACGCTGACGGCTGAGTAGTCGATGCCCTGCACCCTGCCTTTGGGACACAGTTTCAACAGCGTTTTAATGTTCGCTCCACCGCCGCAGCCGCAGTCCAGTACCATGGCATCCGGGGCAGGCTGCAAAAATTGAAGTCCCCACGCTGCCATTGCGCTGTGTCCGAAGTTCATCATGGCAACCATGATCTTCCCGCCAAGTCCTACGGGCTTTCGGGTGTTTTCAAAGAATGACATATCACACCTCCGATTTCACACATTCGACATAGGTCAGCGGGAAGGACGCTTCCAGCACAGCACTTTTTCGCACCCTCCACCCGTTCTGCCGCAGAAAACTCAGATACTCCTCACTCGTCCACCTGCTATGCAGAGGGAATCCTGCCAATTTCATAAAATGGACTTTGATCCTTCCTCTAAGTGAATTTTCCGCATGAGTAAAGGTTGGTGCGATCAACACACCATCGTCCTTCAGCACCCGTTTGATTTCTCGCAGTGATTTCTCTGGCTGCGGCACGATGTGCAATGCGTTGGATACGATCACCACATCAAATGAATTGCCTGCGTATGGCAAAGAAAACATATCCTGCACGGAAAAATGCAGCTTCGCAGAGCAATTTCCCCGCTTGGCTTCTGCAATCATTTTTGGAGAGGCGTCCGTCGCCTCAATGCATGCCGCTACTTTTACGATATGCTTGGCGATCAGTCCCGTTCCTGTAGCCAGCTCCAGCACTGTTTTGTCTTTCACGACCGGACGGATCAGCTCATATATTTTTTCGTATGCTGCCCTGTCTTTTCGCATAAAGCAGTCATACAGACCTGCATTTCTGTCCCAGAAATTCTTGTGATCTTGCATTGCCGTCTCCCTTTTATAGTTAGACCACTCTAACCAGCACGCGCAGATCTGCAAGTTAGGTTCGGTTAACTCGTGTGTTTAAGAAAAGCCGCATTTCTGCGGCCTTTCGCCTTATTAAATAACTTCCTCCATGCACTGCACACCAGCGTTTTCAGCCACTGAGGATAACGATTCTCAATCTGCTCCTTGTGGAAACAGCCAAAATCTATTTTTTGCACCGTTGCAGTAGCCTTCGTTTTTTTGTCTATATTATACCGTGCTTGCTTCTGATTTGCAATGGTATAGTATTCTATTTTGTAATTTTCATCATACTATAACCCTAGGTGTGTGAAAATACCTCTGCTGTACGACGGCTTTTTTTCTTTTGCCGTCGTACGGCAGATTATTAGAAATATTGTGTTTGTTTTATTTTCTTGTCCATCCCTTTCAAAATGAGCGATGACAAAGTATCACTCACCTGAATAATGGCTCAATCACAAGGTCTTTGCCGAAAGCCAGCGTATAGCATATTTCCAGCTACTTCTTCAGCTCGCAATATAACTGTATGAGTGCCTGAGCCTTTGCCAGAAACTTCTCTGTCAAATACAGCTCTCAAATGTATGCGTGTGCGCCTTGCCGAAATACCCACATGTGCTCCGCATGACAAAATTGGGAAGCCAGAATCAGAATAGGCGTTGCCTTGGATTTTCGGATGGTAACTGAAAGCTGGTGAGAGTCCCGCTTTCCGATATGTACTATGATGCTACATACTTAAATTGATTTACGCGCTGTTACTATTTTTGCAACACTAAATATACCTGACCTGCAAAGTAGATTATCAATTGATTTTCATCAACATCAACACAAAACTCCGCACTGATGTCATCCTGTGTTACACAGATAGTATCTGTGTAACTGAAATGATAAGAAGCATTACCATGATATAAACCTGCTTCAGGAATGTCATTGTACAGTATTAGAGTGTCACTGTCTTGAACTGTAATTACATTTTCTGAATTGCTGTTTTTCCATGTGCCGATAATATTTTTTTCGTTTTGAGAAAGTTTAATTTTCTTGGCGCATACTACAACCAGAACAATCAAAATAACAGCCAAAAATAATATCATAAATACTTTCAACTTGCCATGAGTAATATGTTTTTTGTTCATTTCATTTCTTTCCTTTCATTTTACGAGATGTGCCTAATTCCCGATTGTCTTGAACTACATGCTCCCAGTTTTCAATTCTTTCACAATTTCAACCTTTTCAATACTTCGCAAAGAAAACAGCATTGCCGTTACTACTACAAGTGCAACCATAATAACAGCGATTCCGTATGCTCCCCAATTGATATAAAACACAAATGGGGTCATTCCTTTCGAAATCATGGAATACATGACATAATGAATGATTAAGCTGATCGGTATTGCAAATATCAGCGACTTCATGCCATATAATACAGATTCCAAAAGTAACATTTTCTTTAAACCACCAGATGTCATGCCAACAGATCGCAATACTGCAAACTCACTTCTACGGACATCTATGGTATTTGAAATCGTATTGCATACATTTAGTCCAATAATCATTGTCATTAAGACCGTGAAGATGCAAACCATCATTTTGAGAAGCATATATGTCTGGCGGGAATTTTCCGTTGTACTTGCCACATCAACCACTTGAAAAAATCCCGTATCCGCTAAACACTCCGCAACTTCTTCGTGCTGTGCTGTGTTAATGGTAAGTTCAATAACGGTATCATCATTCAGCAGCCACTGAAAAAAAGACATTGGAACAATCAAGACAGCTCTATCTTGAACAAATTGTGATTGAATACTCGCATTATTTCCATTCACAATATCTTGAACAATGACCGTTTTATTTGTATCGTCGCCGTATTCCAGTTCGATTTTACACCCATTTTCAAGCACAAACGGAGAACCAACTACAACACGATTTGGAGACGTACCATAATTCCCAGTTGCATGATTGAATAGTATTCCGTGATTTGGTTTGCCATCATATCCTGTATAATTCAAATCATTTTCTTTACAAATAGCGCGAAAATGTTCTTCATCAATACCCACAACATATAATTCTGCAAAGTTGCCATTTATAAAGTATCCCGCCATACCTGAATTGATATTTTCTTCCTCAAATGCAGCTGTCATGTATCGGGAAATACGATAGGATATGTCTGCTGAAATACCCTCATCAGAAATTGCTTTCGCAGCAGTTGCTAAATCTTTATACGGAACAGCAGCTTGAACATCTGTATAACTTGAACCATCTTCTTTCATATCCATAGATGTTTGAAAAAGCATAAAATCCGAAAAACTATACAAGGATAACCCAAGAACCACAGCTAAAAAAATAGAAAGCGTTATCGCACGAAAGCGTTTCGGATTCCGATGGATATTTTTTGAAGCCAACGATCCGTAGATTCCAAAAAATATTGACATTTGTTTTCCATGTGTTATCCATTTTTGCTTTACTTGATAAATGTTGGTTTGCTTCAATGTATCGATTACTGTAACTTTTGAAGCGATTTTTCCCGGAGTTTTACAAGCAAAAAACAAAGAACCAATACCTGAAATTGCTCCCAGGAGAAAAGGGAGCCAATAAATATATGTTTTTAGCTCAATCATTCCAAAAGTAAAAGTGTCTTTAAAGGAAATCCGTATCATTGCCAGAACAACAACCGTTAAACCCAAACCAAATAACAGGCCCAATGGAATACCAATTATGCCAAGTAGAAAGGCTTCTATGGTAACGCTGGCTTTCTTCTGTTTACTTGTTGCACCGATACTCGCAAGCATACCAAGCTGCTTAATACGTTCCTGCAGAGAAATCGAAAGGACATTGCTAATCATGGCAGAGCAAGCAGCCATTAGCAATAAAATAACTACAGCAACAGCCGCAATCATCTTTACAGCTCCCTTACCCGCAGTCACACCATGATAAATGAGCAAATCAGAATGGAATGCTGACACAATACCACCAACTGCTTTTGCATTTTCTTCCGCTTCGGCGTATATAGACTTAGAAATATCCTTGCACTTTACAAATGCCGATAAATTAGTTTCATTATTGCTAATTCCGATATAAGCGTTAAAATCACTGGCTACTTTAGACCCATTCATTTCAGATACAATACCAACAATGGTATATGTCCGCTCCGCAGTATCTGGGTGAAAACTTTCCCTATCACCCAGATAATTTACTAATCCATATAACTCTGTGTCGATTTCGTCCCACACTCGCGTACCAAGTAAAAGTTGTATCGTATCCCCAACAGAGAATGTAAGCCCATTATCGTCAATAAAATCTTGCGTTAAGACAATTTCATTTTCATTGAACGGGTAACGGCCTTCCAGTAAATATTGTTCCAGATAAAAATTTTCGACAAATGCATCGTTGATTTCTGCAATGGCAAGCAAATTTTTATTAGATGGTTCTCCGTAAAAACTACTTCCAGCGAAACGTAGCAACGACACATTCTCTATATTCTTTCCTTGCATAAGAGTTTCCGCTTGCTGCTGCGAGGTGAGTTCAATACGATACGCATAATCTCCACCGTATACGGCTTCTTTCTCTTGCAAAAAGCGAAGCATGGACCAGCCGCCACACAAGACAGCAGTCATCATACCTACCGAAAGAATGATCGTGAAAATCGTAAGAAATGCACGCTTTTTGTTTTGTTGCAGTGTCCTTAATGTAAGGGTAAATATTGTTTCCATCAGCGAATCACCTCATCCCTGACAAGCTGACCATCCTGTATTTCCAAAATCCGATCTGCTTGTAAAGCGATTTCCCGGTCATGGGTAATCAGGACAATCGTTTGATGATAGGATTTATTAGAAGCTTTCAAAAGTTGCATGATTTCTTGTGTGTTTTGTGTATCCAGGTTTCCCGTAGGTTCATCAGCTAAGAGAATTGCAGGAGCGTTAATAAGCGCACGACCAATGGACACACGTTGTTGCTGCCCGCCTGAAAGCTGACTTGGCAAATGCTTTCTACGCTTTGTTAAGCCAAGTACCTCTAACAATTCTGCTAAACGCTTCTTATTTATTTTTCGCCCATCCAGCCTAATAGGCAGGGTAATATTTTCCTCTACATTCAAGACCGGAATCAAGTTATAGAACTGGTAAATCAGTCCTACTTGGCGTCTGCGAAACACGGCAAGTTGATCTTCCGTTTGTTCATACACACTTTGACCATCTACAATTACTTCGCCTGATGTGGGACGATCAATACCGCCGAGAATATGGAGCAAAGTGGATTTACCAGAGCCAGATGCGCCAATTATTGCAACAAATTCTCCTTTTTGCACTGAAAATGAAATATCAGTCAAGGCATTCACTGTGGTTTCACCTGTGTGGTATGTTTTGCAAACATTTTCAACTCTTAATATTTCCATTGTTGTTTCCTCCTGCTGAAAGTAATTCCGTACAATGATGAAATCATAGCAAATTTAAATAACTCTATTATTACGCTTTCATTACAAAAATGTCACTTTGCAAAAAAGGGATTGCATTATGCAACCCCTCTGTCAAAGAAAATTGTAAATTTTGCCCCACATGGCATTATGTTTTCAGCGATAATCCTTCCGTTCTGCTGCGTGATAATCGCTTTTGCTAAGGCCAAGCCAATCCCTGCCCCGTTTTTGCCGGAGTTCTTACCTCGATAGAAACGCTCAAATAAGTGTGGAATATCTTCCTCCGCTATGCCTGTTCCGCTATCGATAACACACAATTTCACATACATGGCATTTTCTTCAGCGCTGATTTTTACTTGTCCTCCATCGGGAGTAGATTCAATACAATTTTTTACAACATTAGACAAAGCTTCTGCAAGCCACTTGATATCCCCGTATAGTTGAATTTCCTCTATATCTGAAATATCCATTTTAATATTTTTAATATCCAGCATGATATCAAATGGCGCTGTTGCCTGCTGGACTAATTTTTCCACAGGAAAGGACTTATTTTCGAATTTGATTGTCCCTGCATCAAGACGCGACAGCTTTAATAAAACGTCAATCAGCCATTCCATACGTGACAACAGTAATAACTGTTCATGCAATAGTGAAGATTGCTGTTCGAAGTCAATACCTTCTTGTGAAAGCGCAGCATTCAATATTTCAAGAGAAGTCAGCGGTGTCTTTAATTGGTGGGAAATATCCGCCAAAGAATCCGCTAAATATTTTTTGTCTTTTTGCAGCTGTCCCGATTGCGCTAAAAGCCGTAATGTCATTTTTGAAATCTCATTTTCCAGAACAGCTAACTCTCCCTCACCATAATCGTCAAAACGAATACTTTCTTCACCATGTAATAGTCTATCAATATCCTGACTTAAAGAAGAAATCTTCATATAGCGGCGATATGTGAATATAAGGGAAATAGCGGTGATGGCGCAGCCAGTTAAAAATGTAACCCAATAGAACTTCATGCAAAAGAAATAGCTTAAAACACTCCCAATCACCGTCACACCAATACAGAGCATTATTTGCAATCGAACTTCCTTGTTTCGTAAAAAATCCATGTTATTCACCAGCCTTATACCCAAGCCCGCGAACAGTCAAAAGAATTTCCGGCTCTTGTGGATTTGTTTCAATTTTATCTCGCAATCTTTTCATATAGACAGTCAATGTGTTGTCACTAATAAAATCACCTGTAACATCCCAAATCATTTCAAGTAGTTTTTTCCTTGAAAATACAACACCCGGATTCTGCAAAAACACCAACAGCAAACGGTATTCTAATGCCGAAAGGAATAGCTCTGTATTTCCTTTTCGGACAACCGCCTTTTGAACATCAACTGTAATATCTTTACAAGACAGAAATTCACTTTTTCCATTTTTTCTGCGCAACACAGTGTTGATTCTTGCCAATAATTCTCTTGGGCGGAACGGCTTGCAAATATAATCATCTGCACCCAATTCCAGACCGCTAACAACACTAAATTCATCATCATCTGCGGTCAGAAAGATAATGGGAATGTCTTTTTGGCTCTTAATTGCTGAGCAAGTGCTAAAACCATTTCCATCATTCAACGAAATATCTAAAAGGATAATGTCGTATTGTTCCTGAGCTATTTTCTGTAAAGCAGTTTGTTGTCCATTTGCGCTGTCAACCAGATAGCCTTCATTTTTCATAAATAAAGTAAGGGAGGACACTATATTGGGGTCATCTTCAACCAGCAGTATTTTTTTCATGCTTATCTCCCTTTCTTCTTTTTGTCCGACCATCAATCGGCTTTTCCGCAGTTTTCGGAATCAGCCAAATCGTCGCCATTTTTACAGCACCGGGGATGCGACCCGCAGTGCAGTAATAGTTTATCCATCGTGGGGTCACGCCCCATTTTTCGCTTGCCTCTTTCAATGTCATGTAATCCATACCGCATACCTCCACAGACTACATTATAATTCTTTTGCTCGAAGAGTACAAGTATGCAGACAACCTCTCCAATAATAATCGGAATAACCTTATTATACCGTTTTAACAGTCCTCTTTGCTTCTATCGTTGCAATAACTTTCTCCGCTGGGTATAATAAAAAAGAACATTCTACAACCTCAAAGGAGGGATTTTATGATAGAACAGCTCATTGCCGAAGCAACGGAATGTGATTTCAAAGTTGCTCTCGAAACAAAAAAGCCAAAAAGCTGGTTAAAAAGTGTCAGTGCCTTTTCCAATGGGATCGGCGGCACTCTGTTTTTCGGAGTCTCTGATGACCGGGAGCCTATCGGCTTGTCCGATGTTCAAAAGGATGCCGAAGCGATCAGCCGCTTAATCAAAGAACGTATCACACCATTACCACAGTTTATCTTAAAGCCATTGCAGGAAGATGGTAAAAATCTGTTGGCTCTGGATGTTTCTCCTGGCCGCAGCACCCCATACTATTACAAGGCAGACGGAGTGATGGAAGCATATATCCGTGTTGGAAATGAAAGCGTAATTGCACCGGATTACATTGTGAATGAACTGATCTTAAAGGGAACCAATCAGTCCTTTGATACCCTAACAACAGACGCGGTAAAAAAGGATTACAGCTTTACACTTCTGGAAGCAACCTATCTGGAACGAACCGGTCTCCGCTTTGAGCCATCCGATTATGTTTCCTTTGGTTTGACTGATAAAAATGGACTCCTGACCAATGCCGGAAAACTCATGACCGATCAGCACACGGTTTATAACTCCCGTATGTTCTGTACCCGGTGGAATGGCTTGGAAAAAGGCTCTATCTTTGATGATGCGCTGGACGATAAAGAATACGAGGGAAATTTGATTTATTTACTGAACAGCGGCAGTGAATTTATTCGCAATAATTCCAAAGTCCGTTTTGTCAAAAAGGCACAGTATCGTGTAGACAAGCCGGATTATGCTGAACGAGCTGTGACAGAGGCTCTTGTTAATGCGCTTATCCATCGTGATTATATTGTGCTTGGCAGCGAAATCCATATTGATATGTTTGATGATCGGGTGGAAATCACATCTCCGGGCGGTATGTTTGGCGGCGGCTCAATTCAGGAATACGATATTTACAGTATCCGTTCCATGCGACGAAACCCTGTGATTGCTGACCTGTTCCACCGCATGAAGTACATGGAACGCCGTGGAAGTGGCCTACGCAAAATCGTCAGTGAAACCGAAAAGCTGCCTGGATACACAGAGGCATATAAGCCCGAATTTTCCTCAACAGCGACAGATTTCAGAGTCATCTTGAAAAATGTAAA
>NZ_JAOQJO010000025.1:44786-49523 GCF_025567015.1 Waltera acetigignens
GGTGTCCAAACAGATTTTGGCTTTTTGCACAACACCAAAATCCAAGAAAGAGCTTGCAGTATTTTGCGGCTTCAAAGATTTAAGAAACTTCACTTTGAAGCATATCAATCCGCTTTTAGAATCCGGGCAATTAGAAATGACTATTCCCGATAAACCTAAAAGTCGCAATCAAAAATATATTACAGTTCGTTCCGAATAAACAGAGAAGCAGGGCATTGGGTCTCATCTCCCATTGTCCTGCTTCTTTTTTATTCCAAATTATATTCACATCATTTACCCATACATCCAATCCTGAATTGCATATTTTAAATCCTGTACCTTACCCAACAGCTAGATTGCAGCCAGCGGCAGCCCCATCGGACTAATCAAAAATGCCATCATCAACAAAATAAACCCGTTCTGCGGAGAATATGTAATCAACACTGCAACACCTAATAAAGCAAGAATCATGCTGATAATCCCCAGAACCAGACCGGATACATAAACAAGGCCAAGACATATCCAGACAAAAAGTGTCAATGCAACAACAATTGGCGCAACAGCAATCATCAATAGTAGTTTCAAAATTTTTTGCGCAATCAGCATTTCATCAGCTCCTCCTTCAAACGATCCACATATTTCTTACACAGAACACTAATCTGTTTTTCATCATCTTCTGTCAGTTCACGCCTTCCCTGGGTCAGTTAGTCTGCGTGACGCTCAGATGAAATAGTGCCATCGGCTTTCAACTCCTTTTCTCTGTTCTCTTGACCGATATGGGTAATCGCCATGTGACGGACGGCTCGCTGGACTTCGGACAGGGAAAAGATGTGTTCCATCAGCTCTGTCATTTCGGTGCGTGTGAGATCTTTGACCTCCGGGGCAAGGCTCTCAACCGTGCCGCCCAGATTGCAAAGGCGGTGGGTGCGCTTGGTGCTGTTCCTGTGCAAGCTGCGTCTCGGCTCGTTCCTTTTCGGCTCGAAGCTGTTCAAGGGTTTTCGGTTTTGTCATTGTAATTGACCTCCTTTTTTGATTTTGCGGATAAAAAAAGACCGTCAACTTTTCGCATAGTGCGACCAGTCAACGGTCAGTTTTTCGGTATTCAGTTGTTATGTTCTGTTTGACAAACTTGAATTGAGATTTCACCTGTTTTAAGAGATTTAATAACTGTTATATTTTGTTATTAAATTCTCCACAAGCCCTTGAAAACACTGGATTTATCGCAGGTGAGCTTTTCCTTATTGTTTCCCTTGTGTTATATCGTCCCATCAGTGTTTACGAACTCTGATAAGGGCAAATACAAGGGCAAGAAAAATCTATAAAACAGTATAACACAAAATAAAAGTGACATGGTGAACTGATTGAAATGCTTCTGATTTTTGTAACTGATAATTGATTGAATGATAAGGAGAGATAAGATACGATGAGAACAATATTTGCAGAATACAATCCACAGCGCAATAGTATTGATGTTTACACCTCTGCTGGCTATATGCTCCGCATTGATTGCTGGGAAGCTGAAAAGAATTTAAAAACTACACCCGGATCAGACTGTGCATTAAACGCACTTGCTATTGATGAACCACTTGAATATGTACGATTATATTTGGACGGGAATATGCAGATGTGGGTAGATGCAGAAGATTCATTAGAACTATGGTGATTTTTCGACGGTGTGAAATTTTTTCTGTAAATTCAGATCTTCTATGATAATTGATGCGGCTTAATAGCAGTTTTCTGTTGTTAAGCCGTTGTTTATTTAATAGCAAAAATAAGCCGGTATGTCAAGAACCCCCAGAAAATCTGAACGTACATTTACTCTTGATCATCCGGCTTATTTTCAACAGCACTAAGATTACCTTTTTTAATATTGTTTGGGATACTCCCTCCATAACCGTCACATCAATTTTATACTTTACTTCGATTTCAACTTTTTCTGGTGGATTGACTAAAAGCCTGTCAATATCATTTTCCTCAACACCAGCCATTTTTGCTATCGTTAGCTTGGATATGCCATAATAGGAAACAAGCAGTTCCAACCAATGCACCAATTTGATATTTCCCTTTTACCGAATCCTTTTATGCCTTAACATCACAACTTCCTCCGATAGATGGAGCTGTACCTACTGCCTGTGCTACAACATTCTCTGTAATGCTTTTCATATCCGTACCAATTGCAAATATTGTACATCTATCTTCCTGAATTTTCTTCATCTTCTCTTTTCTTTCAGCTCTCCGTTCTGCAAGTTTTTGTTCATTTTCTTTCCTTTTCTCGATTTTTCTATCTTCATCAGCCTTTTTTTGTTCTTCGCTTGGTCCTGTAATAACCATGGAGCCCATATTACCATCCTTATCTATCCATACCTGACGATACTTAACTTCACTACCAGTCATTGATTTAATCATTGAGTCAGCCCATCTATCTAATGCTGGAATTTTTGACAACATATTTTCATATTTTGTGGCAACCTCTGGATTACTCATCATCCTATTTAAAATCTCAGGAGCAATCCTCACATCTGTTTTTCCTGTACGATTAGCTGTTTTTACATTTTTATCCGAACTTCCTACCACAATATCTATTTGAGGATTTTTTTCCTGCAATTTTTTTACATAATCTTCCTGACTCTCTTCTGTTTTGCTCACCTGTAAATTTTCCTTTGTTTTTTGAATATCACAAGCTGCCTTTTTAACCGTGTTCTTGTAACCTGATGCATAATACGATGTGTAACTGCTGTTATTGATACCTGTAATTGCCATAATCCTACCTCCCTGTTATTGAAACTTAAAATAATTTCTATTATATTGAACGACTTGGATATTTAATTTCCGTTGATGTAAATTCATCTTCTGCCGAAACATTGATATGCCCACTGCTGTCAATAGCATACTCTTTACCATAAACGAAAAACGTATCTCCTTCTTTATATCCGATTTCTATCCAGTTTATATCATTTAACTGTTTTATCTTTGCGTCAACATTTATGGTCTTTCCTGATTCCTGCAATAAATAAGTGTGTTTTCCTGCTCCCGCATCTATAGAAAAGAATCCCGGAGAAATCCCGACTTTCTCACAGACGGACAATACCTCCTCATTGCTGTAGAGATACCCCCACACACTCTTTCCCTGTGCCAGATCAGACAGGATATTGCCTGCCTTACACATTTCCCACTTATAATTTGTTCCTTTTTGATTTGTATTCTCTGCAAGCAACGATTCCGAGGCTGCCCAGCCTATTCTTCCATTATTGACCGTCCATGTATATTTACCGCCACTTGATGTTGTCCATGCATAATAACTTTTATTACTTAGTACCAGAGAATTATTCGCAGCACAAATGCCTGACATGGTGCTTGTATTCATTTTCGGTACTGCATAATTAGGTACTACCTGTCTGCTCCCATTAAGGTCAAAGGAAATAACCCCGTACTCCTTAAAATCAGAATTATATCCACAGGAAACATTCTCCCCAAAATTGATTGCATCCAAAATAGCACTTGAATTATTATAGTTTGCAAAATAATAAGCTAATTCACTGTTAGAAATATTCGCATTTTTATCTATCAGTGCAGCTATGGATTGCTTTGAAAAGCCTCGTGCAGCATCAGAAATACTTAAACTGTCCTGTTTTTTATTATTTCCTGCTCCAAGCAACATCTGTATTGCTTTTTGGTGTATTCCTGCCTCTGCCTGCTTTGAATATGTCAACAGCTGGTTTACTGTGTTTACATCTGTTACTGTCTTCATAATTATTCTCCAAACCCTTTTTCAACATTAAACGCCAAACATATGCTGCAATTTGTCCAGCATATTATTTACTCTGCCTTCAACAGCTTCTGGCTGATTCCTTAATTCATACCTGCTTCCATAGTAATCATTTAAACGGTCTTTCATCTCATTACAAAATAATTTTTGATCTGTTTTACCATTTAAAAACTGATTGCAGATACCACTTATCTCTTTCTTCTCATTTGTATAAAAAGCTGTCTCATCTGAGATTATTTCTGACTTGTACTTATAAGATTCTGTTTTGCTTCCAATTCCAACAACCATGTAATCTGGTGTCATTCTCTCCATGATGGAATTACGTGCTGAATCATTAAAATGAACATATTCGTCAATCATGTCTGAAAAACCAGCTTGAAATTGCTCTGGAACATACATTTCATTTACTTTCCTTAGCCCCACTTCACTTGCACTTAACAAAAATACAGATTCATAAGAAGTTCCTCTATATCCCTCCTGAGCATTCAAAGAATCTACATCTGCTGTCATTGCATTAATCTTCTCTTTTAAATCTTTCATTTCATCTTCTGTCAAATATTCAGAAGCATTTTCGTCCAGCCATTTTTCAAAAACCTCTGACTGATTTTCCGAACAGCCTTCAAACGCACTTTGTTCTCCAGAAATGGAAGCTGCTTTCAAATCTAATTTGAATAAATTTTCACATTTATATTCTGCTGGTATCTCTCTTATCTCTCCCATAATAGATGAAAAATGCATTGTATGAAAATCCGATACCTTATTACGAGCAGTCTCAACTAACTTTCTTGCTGAATCACTGATTTTCACATCATCCTCCGAAATAATATTCTGAGGAACAGTTGTTTTCTTCTCAACCTTATTTTTTATCATCTCTGGATTATTAATATACCTATTTCCTTGAACTTTCATAGCAACCTCCTTTGCTTTCTTTATCGGATAAAATAACCTGTTCTCCTAGTCCCATATCATCAAACGACCATATTACGCACACA
>NZ_JAOQJO010000026.1:0-18722 GCF_025567015.1 Waltera acetigignens
ATCAAACGCAGCGCAAACGAAAGGGCAGTTTTCTATAACGTAAGACTGCTTTTTCGTTTACGCCGCTATTGATTGTAGCCTAAAGAAGTTTCTGTTCCTTACAAACTTCGATTTGTTGCTCACTTTTCGTATTCAAATTATACCATAAAACTTGTGAACATTTCTACCGCAGCTTTGGACTATATGAGAAAAGTCCGAACAGTTTTCTGCCCGGACTTTCTCGCTCAATCATAAATCAATTCCGCTTTCACAATCTCCTCTGCCTGTGTCTTGCAAACGTTCATCTGCCGCACCCATTCCATTTGGTTTTCGGCTTTCAGCTGTTCGTTCACGCCGTTTTGCTCTGCCAGTGACCGCACGATCAGCTCTATGCGGTTTCGTGCCGCTTCGTCAATCTCGGCGCAATGCTCAAAGATCTTGTCGGATAGCACCAGCTCATTGAACAGTATCGGACGGTGCATTTCCAGATACGCTTTGCGGAGTCTGCCGTAGTGCCCGAGGGGCTTGGTCTTGCGGATAATGATGTTCGGGATAAAATAATCGCCGTTCTGTGTGTAAGTGATATTCATGCTGTTTGTACTCCTTTCATCGGCTCTCTCTGCGGTAAACTACTGACAGGGACGAACACGCCTTTTGCAATGAGCTGCACATTCTTGTATCTGGGCAGAAGGATTTGACAGATAGCCTGAATGTCTTGCTCCTTAATACACGGTACCGCCATGAACTTTTTCGTTATGTAAGGCTTTATATCTGCCAGCACCTGTGACATAGAGACTTTTCTTCTAACATCGGTCATAATAATCCCCCTTTCACAAACTCTCGTGCAACCAAAATATACCCGTTCGGATTATTATTGTACTGCCATATTTCGCATCCAAGGCCGGAATAACCCGGAGGGGGAGCTACGCTTTTTTTAACTGGTGCAGATCATGGGTACTGTGAAAAGCAAAAGCAGACACGGCGGCTCTGATTTCTCAAAACCGCCGCTTCATTATGTGCGCGTGTAAAATTGTCTGCTTCACGACGTTTTTTTTCTTTTGCCGTCGTGCGGCAGATAAGTTATTATATTATCCAAACAGCAGAGTCGATACGGGAAGTTTTCAAGCAGCGGAGAGTTCTCTCCGATTTGCAACGGCTTGAAAACAAATAGATACTGCCATTGCCGCAGAAATGACGTAGCTTATCATTGTCATACCGTCGCTACCAAACATGAATAACGGAACAAAAGAAAGCACGAAGGCAATTACACTACATACAAAAACAGCTTTTTTGCGTTTTTTCGCTTTTTCGTATCTGCATAAAATGGTAATTCCAAGTATGACAACAGCAACCGTCAATATACCCGTGAGCATTGGAGAAAAGTTTGCATATCCCACTAAGTTCAAATCGAAATACGAATAAGTATGTATCACTCTTTCCGTCGGGCTGGGTGCGAAAATCAAAACAGCTCCAAGAGGCAATAGTTCCAAAATCAGCGAAATAGCATGAAATGCGATGCCAACTGCATAGAAAGCCCTGTCTGTTAATTTCACGGTTTTACCCTCTTTCTTTAAGTAGGTGCGAAGTACAGCAATTCCAATGAAAACAATACCACCTACCCAATAGTATTTTCTACTTGTTAAGAAAACGGGAGAGATCACCAAGGCCAATCCAATAAGGAAAAGAACAAGATTTACCATATTCGCAAGCATCCGACTTGAGTACTTCATTGAATCTAAAATAATCCTATCGGTTTGGTCTTTCATTTCCGCCTCCTCAATTATTTTGCCCGACAGCAACTCACCAACCGACACGCCTAAAATATCTCCAAGCGGTTTTAGCAATGAGGTGTCCGGCAATCCCTTTCCTGTTTCCCAGCGAGATATTGCCTTATCTGTTACCATGATTTTTTCAGCCAGTTCCTTTTGTGTGTACCCCTTTTGCTTTCGGAGTTCTGCAATAAAGCGGCCTGTTGTTTTTGCGTCCATATATCTTCCTCCTGATGGATAAATCTTAACGCATTGTCATTGAGAATGCACCCTATGAATCATAGAATAAGTGCTTTCATTGGCGAAAAATCCTTTTTTCATTCTAATACAATGCGAGGGAATACTCAAGCACGTGATTTGCTCCTATTGTCCACCAGTAATTTGACCACTATAAAGCCATAAATTTCCGTTCAAATTCCATCAAAACCGAACAGTCCAGGCAGAATTTTTGGTATAGAAAAAGCCCGGGAAATGGCGTATTTCCGGGCTTTTTAGCATTATTAAGCTGTAGATTATCTCTTGCTGAACTGCGGAGCGCGACGAGCTGCTTTGAGACCGTACTAAACATCTCTATGGTGCATTTTTCCTTGATATTACGGGCTTTTTCGCATTTTCTGTTGTCGGTTGTCCTATTCCTTAACCATGGAAATCGGTGATTTTTCATCGAAATTCTCCTGGTTCAAAGCATCATTCACTACCTCGAAAAGTTCCTCTGGTTTATTATACTTGACCCTCGCGTAAATGTCCATAGTTGTCTTACTATTCTCATGCCCTGCCAGGTACTGAACTGTCTTAGGGTCAACGCCCGCATAGAGCAGATTCGTGATGTAGGTATGCCGCAACAAGTGCGGTGTTACATCGAAATTCAGGGTATAGCGAATCTTGGGATTGTTCCTCTGCGTTGTTCCTAATGTCGGCTTGACGGTATATTTGATGCTCTGTCCATTCACATATTTATAGTAAGTTCTCTCTTTCGCAGAGCGAACAACTACATACTGCCAAACTCTCGTAAACTGAGAATAGGAAAGCGGCTGTCCCTCACTGTCCGCAATCACATACTCCGATATGGAATTGGCTTTTGCTTCCCGCAGGCAGTCCACCAGGCACTTCGGAATGGGAATGTCCCTTTTAGCTGCTTTTGTCTGAACGGTAGAAATCACCGGCCTGTTATGCTCCGCGCGCCATGCACGTCTCACGGAAATGTATGGTGTGGATTCATCCAGGAATACACAATCCCATTGCAATGCAAGAATTTCTTCCCGACGCAAGCCGGAATACAAACCAATCATAATAAAAAGATATGGCGGAAGCTCTTTCACCGTATCCAACAGAACCGCAACCTGTTGATCTGTTAAGGCATCTTTCTTTTTCGATGCTTTTCCGCCCTTTGCTGAAATTCCCACACATGGATTATCGGTTATCAGCTGACTGCGCTCTGCCGAATAAAACACACACTTAATCAGCATATTTACCGTATCATACAGTCCTTTCGATTTTTGAGACAGCGGAACGAGCGCCAGACGAATATCATCCGCAGTCACTTCCTCCATATACATATCTCCCAGAGAGCTAATGACATAATTCTTCATATTCTGTCTGTATCCTTTTATAGTAGCCGTAGACACCTTTGCTGACTGCATCAGCAGCCATTTCTCACAATACTCGGCAACCGTTGGATGCTTTCGGTGAAAGATGATCTCATCCACCTGTCTCCGGGCCTCCAACTGCTTTTCATATAATTCTTCACAGGTGGTCGCATATAAGCTGACCTGCTTTCCATCGGCATCTGTAATTCTGGTTCTGTAATACAGTGTTCCTTTTCTTGTAACCGTTCCGTACTCTGGAACGCTTTGTTTTTTCTTAGCCATACAAATCTTCCTTTCCTGATAATGAGTGTTCTTAAATTCACACCTTCTTTTTATCAGAAAGCACCCACTTAATCAAAGATACGGATTATGTAAAACAAAGAGCGAGACATCCTTGCCTCGCTCCAGCTTTGTTTCCTACTCTTTATAATTGTTATGCCTGTGCTGCATCCCACTGGGCAAATGCACCACCCATTGTTCTTACCAGCTCATCCGGTCTGTTGTATTTGACCTTTGCGTAAATATCCATCGTAATTTTACTACTCTCGTGCCCCGCCAGGTATTGAACCGTTTTCGGGTCCACGGAAGAATGAATCAGATTCGTAATGTATGTATGCCGCAGCTGATGCGGTGTCACTTCAAAATCCAAACTGTAAATCACTTTGCCGTTATGTGCTGCCTTTTCACCGAGGACCGGCGTAACCGTGTGCTTTACACGCTTTCCATCCTCGTAGCGATAATAGAAACGCTCCTTGACTGTTCGGGTTACAATGTACTGCCAGAGCCGCTTGAACTGTGTATAGGACAGCGGATCACCATCCCGGTTCGGCACTACATATTCTGACTGTGAATTAGCCTTTGCCTCTTTCAGACACTCTGCAAGGCAAACCGGCAACGGAATATTTCTATGCGCGGCTTTCGTTTTCAGCTCATCCAGAATCACCGGTCTGTTATTTTCCGTGTGCCATGCCCTGCGCACCGTTAAATAAGGGCAATCCACATCCAGATATACAGAATCCCATTTTAGGGCAAGAATTTCTTCTCGCCGCAATCCTGCATACAGCCCTAACATGACAAATACATACGGAGGAAGTCCCTGAATGGCATCCAGCAGTCTGGCAGCCTGTTCATCCGTCAATGCCGCTCTGTCCTTCTGCGGAACACCTCCACCTTTGGCCGTAAGGTAAATCGTTGGGTTGTTATCAATAATCTTACTTTCTTTTGCTGCACGGAAAATGGATTTATACAGGATAACCACTGACTTATATACTGAAGCGGATTTCTCGGAAACAGGAACAAGTGCAAGCTGAATGTCATCCAGTGTCACATCTGCCATCCGCATCTGTCCCAATTCTTTTATGATGTGCCGTCTGATCTTTGATGTATAATCTATCAGCGTGGTTGCCCTCACATGAACCGACTGCATCAAAAGCCATTTTTCACAGTAGTCTGCAACCGTCGGGGATTTCCGGCAGAATGTATCGTTGTCGATCTGCTCTAATGCACCCAACTCTTTATCATATAATTCTTCCGGTGTTCTCGCATAAAGAGCCACCAGTTTTCCATCTGCGTTCTGAACCCGCGTTCTATAATAATCTATGCCGTTAAGCGTAACTGTACCGTATTGTGGAATTGCTCTTTTTCTTTTTGCCAATTCCGCCACCTCCTAAGAATATACTCCAGCGCTGTATCTATGTTTTATCAGACCATTATGATTTCGACAAGGATACGGACCGGCTCACACTCCAGCTCTGCGAGGTTTACGATAAGTTGCGTTCTTTTCTGCTGGCTTTGCTCTGTGGGTGCATTTTGCGATATACTCCTGAAGGCCCGCTGAAGTAAAATACACACAGCCATTCTGCACATATTGCACATAAGAAATAAGACCGTTGTTACGGGCCGCGTCCAGGGTTGCAATGCTGATACCTAAAATTTCTGCTGCTTCTTTTCGTGTAATAAGTTTTTCCATAAAGCATATTTCCTCCAATCTGTCAAGTCTGTCATCGTGTTTGTTCAAAGCCACATGAATACGCTGGCAGCCGAAACTGCCAGCGCATGGTATCTGATTTTGAACAGGAAACTGCAAACGCTTCCTATTTATAAAACTCAGCTTTCGTCACATTTGCCACGCCCCCTGACGATGGGAACACAATAGGTCTCCGCTGGCGCGGCTGTCATAACTCCGCAACATCGTTCGTATCGTGTGCCGCAGGGTTCCCCCCAAGTCTTTGGCGGGCCGTGAGGAAGTATCTTTAAGCCCCCATGCAGTCATCGCGCCGAATCTGCCACAATCCGTTTTATGAAATCGTAGATCGCTCCGAAGCAGTTCTTTCATCACCTCCCTGACTGCTCCATCTTCGCGGCGTTTCATATTCGCTCGTACATGGGTTATGTACCTGTTGTGCTGTCTATTCGATTGTCAATGTACTGATGAAGGAGGAAAACTTGTCCTTCTTATTAACACTGACAAAAAAGGCAAAAAACAGGCGCATCAAATGAAATTTTATCAAAAATATTTTACAAGCTGCTTTAATCCACGGCGGATACTGTCTCGGACACGGCTTGGGTCTACACCTTCTACTTCGGCAATTTCATTTACCGTCATTCTCAGATAGTATCGGGCATAAATTCGCTTTGCCTGTTTCTCCGGCAGCTTCATCACAGCGGCATAGACCTGCTCCTGAAACTGTTTTTCCTCCAGAAGCATCTCCGGTGTCTGGGGCTTCATCAGAATCGCATTTTCAATGCCGTTGTCGCAGTCCAGGGAGTAGTACGCCTTATAGCGATACATCCTCCGGTCATAAGCAGCTTCCGCACGTTCAGCTGCTCGAATAGTCTCCATTACTTCCTCTGTCACATCTACAAAAAAGTCTGTTGTATAAACATTAGGATAAAGTTCCCGAAGGTTAATTTTCTTCATTATGTACCTCCATTTCGATTCACGGGTGATTGACGGGTGAATCGAATGGAGGCGGAGACCGACACCGGCAGACAACCGGGTCATCTCCGAAAAAATGGCAACAAAAAACGCCAGATTTCCGTGAGGGAAAACTGGCGCGCCAAGAACAGCCATTATTATACTGAATTACATGGAACGATAATGCCGATGCAATGTTATACTTGCCCGGAGGAGGAGCAATGCTTTTTTTAACTGATGTAGATCATGTGAGCTT
Source organism: Waltera acetigignens (assembly GCF_025567015.1). NCBI lineage: Bacteria > Bacillati > Bacillota > Clostridia > Lachnospirales > Lachnospiraceae > Waltera > Waltera acetigignens. Next base: position 6,508 of record NZ_JAOQJO010000026.1, read on the forward strand.
TGAAAAAGCAAACGAGACACGGCAAAATAACCTCCAATCGGCTACCGTGTCCCTGCAAGTCGTTATAGGTTTGTGTAAACGCAAAGAAACGGCGGCTCTGATTTCTCAAAACCGCCGCCAAAGTAAGTAGAGTAAGCGCACAAAATCAACCTGCCCAGCTACGGTTTTTTTCTTTCCCCATTGGGCGGGGCAGGCTCTCGTCGTATATTGAAATAAAAAAGGACCGATAACCACAAGTGAATTTACCTTGTGTATTATCGGCTCTGCGTCTGTGCGTCTGGCTCTTGAACGATGGATAAATTTAGTTTTCTTACCGTAATCAGGGTTTCATGTTTGCATTTAGGACAATATAACGGAAAGTTTTCCAGTACTGTATCACCGCGGATTTTCAATCGCGTTTTGCTGCCGCAAAAGGGGCATAAAATCCATTCTATCTTCATGTTATCTTCCTCTGTGCTTGGCTTTCTTCTTTTCCTGCCGTATGGCAAACTGACGGTCTTTCTCAGCCTCTTTCTGCTCACGGCTCTTGGTTTTCCGTTCCAGCTTACATTGCTCATGCTGGAGTTTCAACGCCTGCTGTGCCTTTGTGCCAATGCCTTTATCCTGCAGTTGGCTTTGAATTTCGCGCTGCATACGTTTGGGATTGATTTTTCGCTCCATGGCTACTTCGGCCTGGATTGGGGGACTAAATTTCAACTTGTGCCAATTCTTCAGCAGAAACTCATAGACCTCGTAATCTTTGGGCTCTGAGCCAAAAGTGATTTTGCATACCTCGTACTTACCGTTATCCGTTCTTTCATATAGACCGATCCAAAACGGAGCTTCGAACAGGATGGTCAAACTGCTTTGGGGGCCTGTACTCATTCTTCTAAGAACTGCCCTTCAAAGTGATCCAGCCATTCCAGAAGGGCTCGATAGAGAAGCTGCTGCTGCTCAAAAATCGTTCTCCCAACCAAAGGAATGTCTGTAAATTCCCGCGCATAGCCCTCGTTGGATTCAGCCGAGGACTGTATGCTCTGGCGCAAAGCCGAAACCAGCTCCAACGCTTCGACCTTGTCCATCTTGTTCAAATTGGTAATGACCACATTGAAATCGAATAGCAAGGGTACTGGGCCAGCGACATAAGAGGCCATCAGCTCCTTGAAATACGCTCTGCCCTGATCGGTAATAGAATAAATGGCTTTATCCGCAAACTTATCGCCCTTGACAATATCGCTTTGCAGATAACCCTTTTCGCTCAACTGGAGAACCTTGCGATAAATAGAAGGTACGCTTATTTTTGTCCAGCGGGAAAAATGGTGGTACTCCACATCCTTTTGAATGTCATAGGCGCTTTGCGGTTTTTCCAATACAATACCAAGTATGACTAAATCGATTGACGACATAACTACACCTCCAACTTTTACTATTATCAATAGTACTATTGTTGATAGTAAAAGTCAAGGAGAAGTATCTTATATTTCCGAATTGGACATAGCCTGTTTTTCAGCCATAGACAATTCCCGATGAAGGTGTAACGCCATAAATACAGTGATTACTACGGAAATTACATCTGCGATGGGTTGGGCATATAGGATTCCGTTCATTCCCCATACCATAGGCAGCAGCAAAATGACAGGAACAAAGCAGACACCTTGTCTACATGCTCCCAAAAAGAAACCTGCCGCACCTTTACCCAAGGCAAGGAACAAAGAGGAGTAAACCGTGTAGAAACCAAAAAGAATGAATGTGATCCCATTTGCAAACAGTGATTTTTGACCCACTAAAATCATTTGATTATCTCCCTCAGTAAATTGAGAGATAATCTGCGTAGAAAAAACGGCCATCACCAAGCCTACGACTAAGCAGAAACTTGTAGACCAAATGATTGAGGTTTTGATTGCTTCGCGCAGGCGATCAAACTTCTTTGCCCCATAGCTGAATCCAGCAATAGGCTGGAACCCTTTCAGAAATCCAAAGACAACAAGAGTTCCCATAGAAGTAACTCGCGTAACCGCCCCCATGCCTGCAATGACCGAATCGCCATAATTGCTGGATGCGCGGTTAATTAGCGCAATCGAAAGACTTGTTAGTAGTTGGAACACCAAAGTGGGAACTCCAATTTTCAAAATTTCCGTTATCATTTGCCTCGTAGGAGAAAACTCTTTTATGCTGAACGAAAATACGCTTTTTTTGCGCAGAACATAGGTAAGATAAACAAGCGTGGATACCATTTGCGAAATTGCTGTGGCGATTGCTGCACCTTCTACTCCCATGTCCAAAGTATAAATGAAAAGAGGGTCTAATCCGATGTTCAATACGGCTCCCAATAGCAAGGCACACATGGTCGTTTTTGCTGCACCCTCGCTACTTACAATATTGTTCATTGTTACATTAAATACATTGAAAACACAGGACAGCACATAAATTCTTGCGTATGTCAAGGCATACGGCATAATTGTTTCCGTCGCGCCCAACATTACCAAAATTGGTTTAAGGAAAATCGCAGAAAGTAGGATGATAATAGCACCAATCAGAATACTGCTATACAATGCGGTGCTTGCCACTTTATCGGCGATATCTTTATCTCCGCGTCCCAATAGTCTTGACAGATAAGATGCGGCTCCGTTACCGAACATAAGGCCTAAACCGACCACGACTTGTCCCAACGGAAATACGACAGAAATAGCACCCATTTGACTTTTGCCCAAGCCACTCACAAAATAGGCATCCACCAGATTATAGAGTGCATTGATCAACATCCCAATCATAATCGGTATGCCGAGAGCCATCAGCGCTTTTGGGATAGGCGCACTGCCCAAAAGCTCAAGTTTGTTGTTGCGTTCATTCATTGTTAATACTCCTTTCGCTTCTTTGAGTGTAATTTATAGTAGTATAGATTATAGTATACTACCGTATAAATCATACTACTATAATTTATAGTATATGTCAAGAGGAGTCAGGCGTTTTATCTTGACAAAGAGTATAAAATCTAATACTATAATTTATAGTAACTTTGACAGTATTCTTTCATGCAGAAAGCATAGTGAAAGGGTGTGATTCCACATGGCAACCATAGATTTAATCGTGTTGGGAATATTGAAAAAGGAGCCAATGAGCGCCTACGATATTCAAAAGTTAGTAGAATATAGAAACATATCCAAATGGGTAAAAATCAGCACTCCATCCATTTATAAAAAAGCCATTCAGTTAGAAGAAAAGGGGCTAATCCGAGGCGAAATCGTAAAGGAAGGGAAGATGCCAGAAAAAGCGATTTATTCCCTGACGGAAGCGGGAGAAGCGGAATTTGAACGGCTCATGTTTGAGATTTCTGGAAAACCTATTAACATTTTTCTGGACTTCAACGCTGTTATTGTGAATTTGGATTCCTTGCCACCTGAAAAACAAAAATCGTGCATAGCAGAAATTGAAGAAAATATTAGTACTTTAAAATCCTATCTGGAACATAATATACAGAAAAAAGAAAATGAGCCCAGTATTCCCGCAACAGGTATGGCTGTTTTGCGTCAGCAGTATGTACTGGTGGAAGCAATCCAAGCATGGATTGCTTCATTAAAAAAGAATCAACAATAAATCATTATTCGGAAAGACCAGCAACTTTGAGTGGCGCTGGTCTTTTATATATGAATGAGGAAAAGTGATTTTGGCAAAGCTACTGCTTGAAAAACCAGATGTATTGCTATTAGATGAGCCGACAAATTTTCTTGATAAAGATCATGTTTCTTCACTCAAAGATAGCTTTACAAAATACACCTCTAAGGCTACTACAATAGGTAGGGCGCAAGGTCTTATGCAGAAGCACTTTGAGACCTTGCGCCCTCTGTTATTCTACCCTAAAAATACTTTGCCAGCTGCTTCAGACCACGCCGGATACTGTCACGGACACGGCTTGGATCTACACCTTCTACTTCGGCAATTTCATTTACCGTCATTCCCAGATAGTATCGGGCATAAATCCTCTTTGCCTGTTTCTCCGGCAGCCTCATCACAGCAGCATAGACCTGCTCCTGAAGCTGTTTTTCCTCCAGAAGCATTTCCGGCGTTTGCGGCTTCAACAGCACTGCATTTTCAATGCCATTCTCGCAATCCAGAGAATACTGGGCCTTGTAGCGATACATCTTTCGCTCATACGCAGCCTCCGCACGTTCAGCTGCTCGAATAGTCTCCATTACTTCCTCTGTCACATCTACAAAAAAGTCTGTTGTATAAACATCAGGATAAAGTTCCCGAAGGTTAATTTTCTTCATTATGTACCTCCATTTCGATTCACGGGTGATTGACGGGTGAATCGAATGGAGGCGGAGACCGACACCGGCAGACAACCGGGTCATCTCCGAAAAAATGGCAACAAAAAACGCCAGATTTCCGTGAGGGAAAACTGGCGCGCCAAGAACAGCCATTATTATACTGAATTACATGGAACGATAATGCCGATGCAATGTTATACTTGCCCGGAGGAGGAGCAATGCTTTTTTTAACTGATGTAGATCATGTGAGCTTTGAAAAAGCAAACGAGACACGGCAAAATAACCTCCAATCGGCTACCGTGTCCCTGCAAGTCGTCATAGGATTGTGTAAACGCAAAGAAACGGCGGCTCTGAAAATCAAAGCCGCCGTTTCATAGGCGCGTGAAAATGTGTCTGCTCTGCGACGGCTTTTTTTCTTTTGCCGTCGCGCGGCAGATTAACATATGAAACTATAATTCATTGATGGTTGCAGTAATCGACATATTGCGAATTCGTTTTGCCGGAGCATATACAGCTGCGATTGCCGCAATCGAGACAAACAGAAGAATAATGCCCAAAGAGATAATTGGGAACTGCCACACAGCAGATGGAAAATGCCCTGCAATAAGGAAATCATACAGCGATTTGCTAAGCGGCAAGCCAATAGCACAACCAACAACGCACCCCAAAACAGCATAGGTGAATGCTTCACAAGCAATCATTTTCGTCATTTGCCGTTCATCCATTCCTACTGCCCGCATAGCTCCATATTGCTTCATTCTGGCAGACACACTCATGGAAATGCTATTGACAATGTTCATTACCGTTACCAGTGCAATAATTGCCAAAAACGCATAAACACAGAAAATAAAAGCCATATAAGTTCCCGTAGTGCGCTCGTCGCGTTTATCTCGAAAGCTATATGTTTGATCTACGGAATTCTGGATTGCCTGAACATTTTCGTCCGTAACATCTCCCGTTGTTTGTATCAGCACAAGAGAATAACCTTCCTCTCCTGTCAAACGGACAAATGTTTCATCAGAGGTAATCAATGTGAGCTTTCCATTTGTCAATCCATTCTCACTAAATGGGTCGTTTTTTAACAGTCCAGCTATGGTAAGGGTTTCATCCCCAATCTGAACAGTGTCACCGATTTTCCATGTGCTGTCCTGATCGGATGTTGCCAAAACAAAATTGCTGTCCCCAAAAACTTTGAACAGATCACTCCCCCTTTTCAAAGCACTGTCTTTTTTTAGACATTGTAAATCAAAATCGTCATAAGAAATCAAATCGACTGTACCAGAAAAGTTGGTGTCGCCGTTTAGTTTGGCAGAAACATCAAACACACTACGACGCCCGTAAACTTCCTTCACTCCATCCATTTCGCGGATGGTTGTAAGCAGTTCCCAAGGAATCGTATTACCGTCAGCACTTGCAATATCAATATCTGATGTGGCAGCTGACTGAGGTATCAAATAATCCACAAAATCGATCATAACGGAAAAGCTCAAAAATAAGATGATACTAAGTGCAAAAGAACCTGTCATCAGGAATAAATTTTTCTTCCCGGAGACCGCATGGTCGATACCGAGAAGCGCTTCAATCTTTCCGAGTCCTGTATACTGGCAATGATGCATTGTTTTTCCGTAGTCTGCATTTCCAGACACCGCTGTGATAGGAGATACTTTCGCGGCATGTTTCGCCGGAGCATTTGCGGCGATCAGCACAGTAATCAGTCCAACAAAGATACCGCAGACAATGCCAAAAATACTGATACCAAAGAGGGGAATATCAGAAAATTCTTCTCTAACTACAAAGCGTAGTACCGCACATAGCCCCCATGTTGTAACAACCCCTAAAATAAGACCGATGGGTACAGCCGTTTTGCACCAGTTCAATGCCTCCAGACGAACAAACCGAATAATCTGCTGCTTACTCATACCAATGCAGCGCATCATTCCGAAAAATCGGGTTCTCTGTGCAACGCTGCTGTTCATGCTGCTGGAAATCATCAAAACGCCTGCAATCAAAATCAGCAGGAACATAACAACCGCAACAGAAAGAAGGGTTTGCCCCATGGAACTGCCGAGTAAGTCTCCAATAGAGAAACTTCCATGCTTACCAACCAATCGGGCCTGTTCCATCCGAAAACCCATTTCTGCCATACTGAATATTGCTGTTACCATAAACACAGCAAATACAATGCAAAGCAGCGTCATACGATTTTGTCGGCGGTGAACTTTAGCGGAGATGGGAATAAGACTAAGATAGCTTTTCATTCACGGCACCTCCCAAAATCAGTCAAAGTACCATCCGATACCTGTAATACCCGGTCTGCCGTTTGCGCAATACTGCGGTTGTGGGTAATCATAATGATGGTCTGCTCGTATTTTTTCGATGTTTCTTTGAGCAATGCTATGACCTCACTGCTGTTTTGTGAGTCCAAATTTCCTGTTGGCTCGTCTGCCAGAATCAGAGAAGGACGGGTAATCAATGCGCGGCCAATCGCCACTCTCTGCTGTTGACCGCCGGAAAGCTGACTGGGTAAATGATTACGACGATCTTTCAAATTCAAAACCGTCAGCAGTTCCTCCAAATATCTCTTATCCGGCTTTTGATAATCCAACAACAGCGGAAAAATAATATTTTGTTCCACCGTCAACTCCGGGATAAGGTTAAACGCCTGAAAGATAAAGCCGATATTCCTCCGGCGGAAAACGGTCAGCTTTCGATCGTTCATGGAAAAAATGTCCTTGCCGTCAATCAGAACCTTGCCAGATGTTGGCGTGTCCAAAGCACCGATCATATTCAGCAGTGTACTTTTACCAGAACCGGATTCCCCGACGATTGCTACATACTCGCCCTTTGGAACAGAAAAGCTGACATCCTTTAATGCCTTGACAGCGGTTTCTCCGTTGCCATAGGTCTTACTGATATTTTTGACTTCTAATAAGTTCATAGTGTAAACACCTCTTTCTGAATGATTTTGCGATATAGGCAGGCTGTCTTTGTTTGTCCTGCCTATGTTTGAGAGAATAGCACCTGAATCTTACTGTAAGCCTACAGCCAGCCTACAATTTTGTAGGAATCAGAAAATTCATTGTGAAAGTTGTCCCGATACCTAATTCGCTGTCAACCTCAATGGTGCCGTTATGTGCTTCAACGATTGCCTTTGCCAAAGGTAATCCCAGTCCAATCCCTTGCTTGTCCTTAGAAAAACGACTGCGATAAAACCGCTTGAAGATGTGATGTATATCTTCTGGGTGGATGCCGCATCCATTATCCGTTATCACAATTTGGACACCAGACGGCAACTCCTTCCACGCAACACGAATTGTTGCACCACTTTCTGTATGGTCAAACGCATTTTTCACAATATTGTCGATTGCCTCATTCAACCAATCACGATCACAAAAAAGAGAAAGATGATCCGAGCCAGACAGAATGATTTCTTTCTTTTCCTGTCTGGCTCTATATGCAAAATGCAGTTCAATATCCCGCATCATATCTGCAACATTTTCTGTGTTCTTTTCCAAGGCAATGGCTCCGGCATCCAATCTTGTAATCTTGAGCAGACTTTGCACCAGTGTTTCGATACGGTCAAGTTCCTGCTCAGACAAACCCGCAAATTCTTTCACGGAGGACACTTCTATATCCTCGTCTTGAAGGAGTCCGTTATAAATATTGAGTGCTGCCAGCGGTGTTTTCAGTTGATGGGAAATATCAGAGATCGTATTTTTCAAAAATTCCTTTTCCCGGAGTTCATTATCTGCATGAGCGTTTAAGACAGCCGCCAGAGAATTGACAGCATGAAATAGCCGATATAGTTCACCCTCGTAATCACATTCAATACGAGCGTCAAGATTCCCATCAAGATACGCATTGATCTGCGATACTGCCTGCTCCATGATCTTATTTTGTTTTCTGAAATAGGAACAGCATACTGCCAACATGGACGTTCCAGCCAATAAGGAAACAAGCAATAAAAACAGCGAAAACTGCTGATAGAACAACCATAAAAAACCTTGTGTCAGCAGAAGGGAGACTACCCAAATAACGGATACAGCAAGAAACAATTTTTTTATTTCCTTGTTTGCAAATATTTTCATAGGCCACCTCACTTGATTACATTCCATTTGTAGCCCATACCCCGAACTGTCAGGAGCATTTGCGGTTCGCTTGGATTATCCTCGATCTTCATACGAAGCCGACGCATATAGACCGTAAGGGTACTACTGTCGATATAATTCCCGTCGCAATCCCATAGCTTATCTAAAATTTGTCCCTTTGTCAGCACCATGCTTGGGTTTCTCATAAACAAGCACAGTAGCTTGTATTCCGCGGCAGTCAAATCCAACAGTTCCCCATTTTTGAAAACCTGTCCTTGCAGCAAAAGAACTTTGATGCCATTCGACTGCAATTCTGTGTCTGCTGCTTGAAAAGAATTTGCACGTCGAAGTAAGGCGTTAATCCTTGAAACGAGAACCCCCAGTTTGAACGGTTTTGTGATATAGTCATCACCTCCAATATCCAGCCCCATAATAATACTTGTTTCCTCATCCGAAGCCGTCAGAAAAATAATTGGCACCTTTGATGTAAGTCGAACTCTTTTGCAAAATTCAAAGCCAGACCCATCTGGCAGAGATACGTCCAACACCAACAAATCATATTTTCCGTCTGTCCACAATTCCTCCGCTTCTTTGAGCGTTCTGGCGATATTTAATTCAAATCCCTGCTTTTTGAAAGCAAAAGAAAGCCCGTTAATCAGGCTTAGATCATCTTCAAGAAGTAATATCTTACTCATACTTTTCTGCCTTTCCTTGTTTTGTTCGACCATCAATCGGCTTTTCCGCATCCTTTGGAATTAGCCAGATAGTTGCCATCTTTACAGCTCCAGATATGCGCCCGGCGGCACAATAGTAATTTACTCTACGAGGTGTCACGCCCCATTTTTCGGCGGCCTCTTTTAGTGTCATATAATCCATTCTGCACCTCCACAGAGTACATTATAGTTCTTTGTCTCGAACAATACAAGTTTATCACCAATCGCAGCTCTATAAAATCGGCATAATCATACTGATTATCAGGCATAATAAGGTCATTCCATCATATAAACCGGAACGATAAAATATATTTGAGGTGAATGATTATGCCGATTGATGATTTAACTGCTTTAGGGCAGAAAACGCGGGAAGCCCGAAAGAATAAAGATCTGACGCAGCAGGAGCTTTCTGATCTGAGCCATGTTTCTGTAAAGCAAATCGCCAATATCGAAAAGGGGAAAATGAATCCTTCTTATTTGATTTTAAGAGCATTGGCAAAGGTCCTGCACATCTCTTTAGATACGCTTATAAATCCAGATATTTCTCTGGAAGATGAAGGTGTCAATCAGATGAAAATGCTTTATTCCAGCTGTCCGCCAGAAATGCGTGACACCCTGTTACATCACACACAGGAAACAGTGAAGGAACTGACAGAGTTGTCCGAGAAATTTGAAACAAATTGAGCCAGTGAGTGAAATTTAACGATTCTCTCACTGGTTCTTTTCAATTTCGGAGAAAAGAGGCAAGCAATGCCTGTGTTAATACACACAGGCCCGCAGAGAAGAAAATCCCTCCGTGATTTTCCTCTCCGCTTGCTTGTTGAGGGCAGCGCCCCCAAGCCCCTTTGAACACAGAATTTCATTCTGTGGCTGCGCGTTCTGCGAACGCTTTTGACCAGGACCAGCTTACCGCTGGCCGTGGTCTTTTTCTTTTTCAACATCCTGTTCTACCTCCATTTTCAGCACTCGATCTACATTTGCCTTTGCCGTTAAAAGCTCCCGCATTTCCTCACGGGAACGCCGGTACTCGGCATAGGTCTTTTTCTTTTCTTCCAGCAATTTCGCGTACTCCGTCTGCAACTCTTTGACCTTGGGAAGCTTCTTGACTCCCATCTCATCAAAGGCATTCTTAGCAGCCTGATGGAGCAGAATTTCTTCCTCATGTTCCTCCCGGAATTTCTTAGAGTATCCCGCCTTGCGGTATGCCACATAGATCTCACGGGTCTTGGCATAATTTACGATGTGAGTACGCAGAACAGCGATCTCTGCCATGCGCTTTTCAGCCGCTTTGATCTGCGCCGAAAGATCATTGTGATGTGCCGTGGTAGCCGCAGCCTTTTCTTCCAAAACCGCATACTCCAGCAGATTGTTCTCTGACAGGTAATTCATGGTCTGCGCCATTTGTTTCAGATTAAAAACTTTAGCCCATCGAGCATAGCCAGCACCTTTTCCAGCCTGCAATTTTGCCTGAATGTCCACCAGCAGATTGATCTTCGGCGGCTCTGCCTGTGTGACTGTTTTCTTTCGCGGGGTATGTGCTTTCTTCCCTAAGAGAACTGCCCGCAAATCTTCCAATCCATATCCTTCGCCCAGACTGTCCATGCGGGCGGCTTTCTCCCAGCCAGAGAGTTTCAGTCGATACGATTTTCCGCGCTTTGAGACTTCACAACCATATTCTCGCAACAGCTTCAGCAGTTCTTCAAAGTCAGCAGGACTTTGTGATAATGCGTTGTCAATCGCCACACGCAGCAGCTCTCGGTGAGAGGGCTTTGCCTGATCTCCCAGCCACTTGTTATAGCTTTTTCCGTGAAGTTTCGGATTCTCTACAATGGACAATCCGTTTTCAATGCAGATGGTATCACTTAACCGGCGAACCGCCTTGGTGCTGCCCCAAAAGTTTCGGAATTTCCGGTCATATTCTAAGCTGACCGATGACCAGATAATGTGATTATGAATGTGCGACTTGTCTATGTGAGTGCAGACCACAAAGGCATGATTCCCCTTGGTGAATCGCTTGGCAAATTCCACACCCAGCCTGTTTGCTTCTTCCGGGGTAATCTCACCGGGACGGAAGGACTGGCGCACATGATAGGCGATCACATCATCTGCGCCGCGCACCCGTCCGGTAGCGGCAATGTACTGCCGCTTTGCCAGAAGAAACTCTGCATCCGCAGTCCGGCTGTCACACGCATAGCCGGTAATGAGTTTGCCGTTATCTGTTTTCTGTGGATTTGCTACATAGTCGATGATGTCACTGATCGCCCGACTCTCTGTGCGGCCTTTGCCGACATGAAGCGGCATGATTCTTGTAGTTGCCATAAAAAGCCCTCCTCTCAAAATATTTTCTCTGAACTCTTTGCGCCTATCGTTGAAATAAACTCTCCTTATGGGTATAATATAAAGAAGCTACCAATACCTCAAAGGAGGGATTTTATGATAGAACAGCTCATTGCTGAAGCAACCGAATGTGATTTCAAAGTTGCACTTGAAATAAAGAAACCCAAAAGCTGGTTAAAAAGTGTCAGTTCCTTTTCTAATGGCATCGGCGGAACTCTGTTTTTCGGAATCTCTGATGACCGGAAACCGATTGGCTTGTCCGATGTTCAAAAGGATGCTGAGGCAATCAGCCGCTTAATCAAAGAACGAATCACACCATTACCTCAGTTTATCTTAAAACCATTACAGGAAGATGGTAAAAATCTATTAGCTCTGGAGGTTTCTCCCGGCCGCAGCACCCCATATTATTACAAGGCAGACGGCGTGATGGAAGCATATATCCGTGTTGGAAATGAAAGCGTAATTGCCCCAGATTACATTGTAAATGAACTGATCTTAAAGGGAACCAATCAGTCCTTTGACACCTTAACAACAGAAGCTGTGAAAAAGGATTACAGCTTCACACTCCTGGAGGCAACCTATCTGGAACGGACCGGCCTCCGCTTTGAGCCATCCGATTATGTCTCCTTCGGTTTGGCTGACAAAAATGGGATCTTGACCAATGCCGGAAAGCTCATGACCGATCAGCACACAGTTTATAACTCCCGTATGTTCTGTACCCGGTGGAATGGCTTGGAAAAAGGCTCTATCTTTGATGATGCACTGGACGATAAAGAATACGAGGGGAATCTGATTTATCTACTGAAAAGCGGCAGTGAATTTATTCGCAA
>NZ_JAOQJO010000026.1:19073-21475 GCF_025567015.1 Waltera acetigignens
CACAGAGGCATATAAGCCTGAATTTTCCTCAACAGCGACAGATTTCAGAGTCATCTTGAAAAATGTAAATTACCATCATGGTCCTTCTATCATAGAAACGACCCATGATAAGACCTATGACGCAACCCATGATGCAACCCATGATAAAATCCTTGCATTTTGCATAGAACCACATTCAAAATTAGAAATCGCAGAACACTGTGGATACAAAAACACAAAAAACTTTACACAAAAATATCTGCGTCCGCTATTGAACAATGGAACACTCAAAATGACACTTCCCGATAAACCGAAAAGTAAACATCAAAAATATATTACAGTTCGTTCCGAATAAACAGAGAAGCAGGGCATTTGGTCTCATCTCCCATTGTCCTGCTTCTTTTCATTCCAAATTATATTCACATCATTTACCCATACACCCAATCCTGGATCGCAAATTTCAAACTCTGTACCTTGCCCAGCAGCCAGATCGCAGCCAGCGGCAGCCCCATCGGGCTAATCAAAAATGCCATAACCAGCAAAATCACACCATTCTGCGGGGAATAGGTAATCAGCACAGCCACGCCAAGCAGAGCAATTACCGTGCTTAGTAGACCAAGCACCAGACCGGATATGCAGATCAGCCCCGTGCAGAGCCAGACAAAAAGCGTCAACACCAAAACGACCGGTGCAGTTACGATCATCAGCAGACATTTCAAAATCTTCATTCCTGTTCCTCCTTCCAACGCTCCAGATGCCGTTTGCACAGGGCATCCGCTTCTCTCTCATCATCTTCCGTCACTTCCCGTTTTCCTTTGGTCAGTTCAATCTCCAGATAAGTCCGGTAATCATCGGCTAAGAGGTCGAACAGTTCCTTGGGAGTATGGCACACCTCGCCAGAGCAATAGTGAAAATCTTGGTCAAATTCAACTCTTACACATCCATGGCGGCTGATATAAACTTCTATGGTCTCGTCTGCGGTCAGGTAATCCGCAAAAATCTCCAGCACCCTTTCAAAGGTCAGCATCTGTTTTCACTCCTTTGCTACGCTTCTTATTCTACTCATATTATCCGGTACGGACAGGCAAAAGACAAGGATACAGACAAAAAGAAAAAGCGGAGGAAGGTGCGGCGAAGAAACGCCGTTCCTCCCTCCGCAAATGGAGTATCTATCCCTGTTATGAAAGTTTGGAGAGTTGGGTAAGGATTTCCTTCACACCCTCCCACAGTTGTTCCTGCCGCTGGGATATATCCTCCAAGTCAGCATTATAAACCCGCCCGGTCTCATGCACTTTGCAGGTCAGCTGGTTCAAGTTGTTGCTGCTTCGGCGCATCAGGGAGACCAACTCCTTCAGCTCCGGTAGTTCCAGCTTGACCACATAACCATCCAGCGCCATTTTCCGCAGATAAGCGCTCAAATTCTCTGTCCCGTATTGCTGCATCTTTTGATGGATCAGTTCCAGTTCTTCTGCGGACACCCAAAACAAAACCGGCACATCCCGCTTGCGCTTTGCCATGGTTATCGCTCCGGCTCCCGTTTTTTCGGGGCAGCAGACTTATGGGCGGGCAGCTCCTGTTTGAGCTTATCCCGTACTGAGGGACGGGACGGTTCCAGTTTTTCTCTCTGGGTACGGCTGCGCTGCTGTTCTTCACGCACCAGATCAATAAAACCATCCAGCACAGCAGGGTGGCTGTTTAAGGCATAACCACAACGGACGGTTTCGGGATTATCGTTGGGAATGGTCTTGGCCCATTCTTTGTTGCGTCGGGAGTAACGCCCATCCCAGTCCTGAAGCTGGACCGTGTTAGACAGAACCATGGACACACGCTCCATGCCATAGGTCTCGATCACACCCTTTGCCGCATCGTGGCTGAGATACATTCCGTCGAAGTGCTCCCGCACCGCCGCTTCAATAGACTCCTTGCATTGGCGATTTACATTGTTGGAAGCTCGGTACTGCTCCAGCTCCCCATGTTCTCTCGCATAGGCAGCTGAATGGGGATAGATCGGTGTTGTTCGCAGTTCCTCTTTAGCTCTGCACACATCGCCGGCACGGTTCTCAATGCTGTCCCGGATCACATCCATGTGACCGGTCTCCAGCTTTTCAAAGTAGCGGTACACATCCGCCAGCGGCGAAGAAGATTCCAAAAGTGCCTGGGCCTGGGCGGCGGTCAGCTCCAGCTCCTCCATTGCCATCACAATATCCTCACGGACAGTATATTCATAGGTGTGGTGCAGGATTTCTTCCGGGGGTCGGCTTTTCAGCCAGTCCCTGTATTTTTCCTGCTCAGCAGCCATCTTTTCATAAAGAGCCGTATTCAGATCGTTGGTATTCATGTTATCGCACCTCCTCATGCTGTTTTGGTTTCTTGTCTGTACTGCGGGGTTGCACTGGGCGTTTTAGGTTATCCAGCACCGAAGG
>NZ_JAOQJO010000026.1:21687-24148 GCF_025567015.1 Waltera acetigignens
GCGAGGGCATTGTCGATACGGGTAAGATTTCCGCGAGGGTCTGTACCAAGGGTTGCCCGGTGGGTCATCTGTCCTTTCAGCAGGAGCGTATACTCCTGTTTCCATGCGGAAAATTCCACGGATATGGCATAGCCCCGGTAGCTGCCGATCTGCACCGGATCGGAGGTTTTGACCTCCTTGCAGGCATCCAAAAGGGCTGCACCGGCGTTCTCCTTATCGGTCAGCAGGTCTCCACGAATCTCCATACCGGAAAAGCCGTCCTCCGGGTGCGGGTGCGCTGCCAAAACCTCCAGATCGAATTCAAAGCCCTTGATAAAGCCTTTGTGCTTTTCAATCTCCTCCGGGAAGTATTTGAGCAACTGGTCCTCCAGACGATATTGCTTGCTCTGGTGGTCGGCTTTCATCAGCTTCAGGCGGGATACCTCCACATCCAAATCCATACGCTCCTTGATGCGGGGATCTCCGGCGCACAGGGCTTTGATTTCGGCAAAGGAAAGCGCCGTTTCGTCCACATCATCGCAGGAACGCACCGGCGATTTAGAAGTCATGATCTGACTGATGAATTTTTGCTTATTCTCCACCGTCTGCCAGAGGTATGCGTCAAAGGTTCCTTCGGTCACATAGCGGTACACATGGACAAGAGGATTCTGGTTGCCCTGGCGCTCGATACGGCCCTTGCGCTGGGCAAGGTCTCCCGGTCTCCACGGACAGTCCAGGTCATGAAGTGCCACCAGACGGTCCTGCACATTGGTGCCTGCGCCCATCTTGGCGGTGCTGCCCAAAAGGACACGCACCTGACCGGTACGGACTTTAGAGAACAGCTCCTTTTTCCGCACTTCGGTGTTGGCTTCATGGATAAAAGCGATCTGGTCGGCAGGCATCCCCTGAGCAATGAGTTTCTGACGAATATCGTCATATACCGTAAAGACCGGTTCCTGCTCCGGCAGAGGCACAGCGCCTTCCAATGCGTGAAGCAGTGGATTATCCAGCGTTTTCGCCGCCTTGCTTGCAGGAGCTTTTGCCTGCGGTGTAGAAATGTCGCAGAACACCAGCTGGGTCAGCTTGTCAGCTTTGCCATCCCGCCAGATCTGCATGATGTTGTCCACGCACTGATTGACCTTTGTGCCAGGTTCATCCGGCAGCATCTGGTTGACGATCCTCTGGTCCAGTCCCAGCTTGCGGCCATCCGAGGTGATTTTGAGCATATTATCCACCGACGGGTCCACACTGCCTCTGTGTACTTCGGAAGCGCGCTCAGAGAGT
The DNA here is from genome assembly GCF_025567015.1 of Waltera acetigignens. Classification (NCBI taxonomy): domain Bacteria; kingdom Bacillati; phylum Bacillota; class Clostridia; order Lachnospirales; family Lachnospiraceae; genus Waltera; species Waltera acetigignens. The sequence continues at coordinate 22,951 of NZ_JAOQJO010000026.1, forward strand.
GCCTTCACCATTTCCTGCTGATGTTCGGTAGGCTGTGCCACGATGTTGTGGTATTCCACTTCCGGGGTGGGCAGGTTCAGTTGGTCGGCGGTCTTGATGTCCGCCACTTCTTTGAACAGGTTCATCAGCTCCGGCAGATTAAAGAACTTGCTGAATCTCGTTCTTGCCCGGTAGCCGGTGCCTTCCGGTGCCAGCTCCAAAGCTGTGACGGTCTCTCCAAATCGGGAAGCCCAGCAGTCGAAGTGGGTCATGTTCAGTTCTTGCAGGCGTTCATACTGAAGGTACCGCTGCATGGTGTAAAGCTCGGTCATGGAGTTGCTGACCGGGGTGCCGGTGGCAAAAATCACGCCACGGTTTCCGGTGATCTCATCCATATAGCGGCACTTGGCAAACATATCGGAGGATTTCTGCGCGTCCGATGTGGATAAACCTGCCACATTCCGCATTTTTGTGTATAGAAACAGGTTTTTATAGTTGTGGGCCTCGTCCACAAACAAACGGTCCACACCCAGCTGCTCAAAAGTCACCACATCGTCTTTTCGTCCCTCGGCTTGCAGCTTTTCCAGTCTGGCTTCCAGAGACTTTCTGGTACGCTCCAGCTGCTTGACGGTAAAACGCTCGCCGCCACTGGCCTGTACCTCTGCAATCCCCTCAGTGATCTCGTCGATCTGTTCATAGAGAAGCCGTTCCTGACGCTCCCGGCTGATGGGGATACGCTCAAACTGGCTGTGTCCCATGATAATGGCATCATAATCACCCGTCGCAATACGAGCGCAGAACTTTTTGCGGTTATGGGTCTCAAAGTCCTTTTTTGTGGTGACTAAGATATTGGCGGAAGGATAGAGACGCAGAAACTCCGACGCCCACTGCTCGGTCAGATGGTTTGGAACCACAAAGAGAGATTTCTGGCACAGTCCCAGGCGTTTGGCTTCCATCGAAGCAGCTACCATTTCAAAAGTTTTGCCTGCACCTACTTCATGTGCCAACAGGGTATTTCCTCCATACAGCACATGGGCAATGGCGCTTTTCTGGTGTTCCCGCAGGGTAATGGCCGGGTTCATCCCTCCAAAAGTGATGTGGCTGCCATCATATTCACGGGGACGGGTAGAGTTCATTTCCTCGTTGTACTGGCGCACCAAAGTCTGGCGACGTTCCGGGTCTCTCCAGATCCAGTCCCTAAAGGCTTCCCGGATCGCCT
>NZ_JAOQJO010000026.1:24364-34060 GCF_025567015.1 Waltera acetigignens
GTAAAGGACGAATAGTTGACCTCGATACTGCGCTGGAGATAAAACGGGGTGTTGAAGGTCTCATACATAAACTGCTGGATGTACTCTTTGTCGATCCAGGTAGCGCCCAGACGCACCTCGATCTCCGACGCATCCAGGTCTTTGGGCTGGGCGGCGGTAAGAGCTTCCACATTGACTGCATAAACCGGGTCCTGCTGTGCCGCCCGCTGCGCCTGACGCAGTTTGCGGCGTACATTGCCAGAGAGGTATTCATCAGCAGTCACATAATGGGGCGTTCCGTCCTGCTCCAACTGTCCCGGTACACGGAAGATGACGCCTTGCAGCTCTCCGGCCAGTTCTTCTTTTGTTTTTCCGGTAAGCTGGCTCATATAGTCCATATCCACGCAGGCTTTTTCCGAGATGGACACCGCCAGTGCTTCACTTGCCGTATCCACCACAGCCACCGCCTGATGGGGCTTGATGGTCCGTTTGGTGAACATATCTGCCTTACGTTCCAGTTTCCCATCCTCGTCGATGACTTCCAGCGCACAGAGCAGGTAATAGGAAGAATCGTCTGCATAGGCCAGTCGGTTTGCACGGTCATTGATGAGACCGTATTTTGCAGAAAAGCTGTCATAGAGGCTGTTCAGTTCCGCCTGCTTTTGGGTAATGGTGCTGTCCGGAACTGCTGCATCCATCTGAAGGTCGATCAGTTCCTGCACACAATCACGCAGTCCCACAAGACCTTTTACACGGGCTTCGGCGGTGGCGTTGAGGTCAGGGCGCACCATACGGCTGTTTTCCCGGTAGTACACCTGCCCGTCTACAATGGCATAGGAATAGTTCTTCACATTGGGGTCGGCAGGAATGGAGGTGTCAATAGCTTCGCCTTCGCCCAGCTCCGGCAGCTCTGCCTCCTGATAAGTGCCATGAATATACTTCACCGCATCATGCAGCTGGTCGGAAAGCTCCAGTCCCTCGATAGGGTTCACGGTGTAGTCCATACCATGAGCAGTGCTTACCGGCTCCTGTCTGCCCAGCACCATTTCCGGGTGGTCGATAAAATACCGGTTGATGGCAAATCCGTCCTCCGTCTGTCCGGTTTGAGTCCATTCCGGCACGATGTCCAGCGGGCGGTCCCGCTTTTGGAGGAAGATGATGTCCGATACCACCTCGGCACCGGCATTCTTTTTGAACGCGTCATTAGGCAGACGGATAGCTCCCAGCAGCTCAGCACGCTGGGCAAGATAGCGGCGCACGGTGGAATCCTTGGCGTCCATGGTATATCGGGAGGTCACAAAAGCTACCACGCCGCCGGGACGCACCTGATCCAGTGCTTTGGCAAAAAAATAGTTATGAATACTGAAATTCAGCTTGTTGTAGGCTTTGTCGTTGACCTGATACTGACCGAACGGCACATTGCCGATGGCAAGGTCAAAGAAGTCACGCCTGTCGGTGGTCTCAAAGCCGCCTACTGTGATGTCCGCCTTGGGATAGAGCTGCTTTGCGATGTGCCCGGAAACAGGGTCCAGCTCCACGCCGTACAGACGGCTGTTTCGCATTTTCTCCGGCAGCATACCAAAGAAATTGCCCACACCCATAGACGGCTCCAGAATATTTCCGGTCTCAAACCCCATACGGCCCACCGCTTCATAGATGGCCTGAATGACCGTAGGGCTGGTGTAATGGGCGTTTAAGGTGGAGCTTCTGGCGGCGGCATATTCCTCCTGGGTCAGCAGCTCTTTCAGCTGGGCATACTCTAAAGCCCATGCCGGTTTTTCCGGGTCAAAGGCATCGGCAAGACCGCCCCAGCCTACATAGCGGGATAGGACTTCCTGCTGTTCAGGGCTTGCCTGCTGTCCGGCAACTTCCAGCTCTTTCAGCAAACGAATGGCATTGATATTTGCCTGGAACTTGGCTTTCGGACCGCCTTCACCCAAATGCCCATCGGTAATACGGAAGTTCTGTGCATTGCGGCGCAGGTTAGCCTTGTATTCCTCATAGGAGGCTTCCTCGGCAGCTTTGGCATTGGGGAAGGTCTGCCACTGGCCATTGACCTGAATGGAAACCGGGTGTTCGTCCAGCACTTCCTCAAAGGTTTTCTCCGGCTCTGTCACAGGCGCTGGTGGCTCCGGCTCCTCGATATGCAGTCGTTCCACCACCACATCATAAGGCAGATGGTTCTTATCGCCCGGATAGACGGCCATGGTCTCGGAATGGAAGGTCGGGGATTCGGTAACCGGTTGGGGCTGTTCCTGTCCCAAACCGTCCTGCTGACGGGCGTACATCCCGCGCAGCAAAGGTGCAACCTCATCCCAGCGGAAATACAGCATAGCCAGACGCTTTTCCTCTGCATCCATGACTTCCAGCTCTATGCCCTGTGCCGTGGTACGGTAATCGACAATATCGCCGGTCTCCAGATTCAGTGTCTCAATCTCACCGGAATAGGCTCTGCTCAGCCAGTAGGCGATCTCGCTGTTGCTCCTGCCGGATTGCAGCAGCGTGGAAATCTGCTTTTTATCCGCTTCATCCATCAGTCCATGAGCCAATACATCCCGCGCAGCAAAGGCGCAACTTCATCCCAGCGGAAATACAGCATAGCCAGACGCTTTTCCTCTGCATCCATGACTTCCAGTTCTATGCCCTGTGCCGTGGTACGGTAATCGGCAATATCGCCGGTCTCCAGATTCAGTGTCTCGATCTCACCGGAATAGGCTCTGCTCNTCCGGGTCAATAGGAAGAAACTCGGTATAGTAAGCATTGCGGCGGTCTGCCCGAAGCAGCTGCTCGAACTGTTCTTTGCGCTCTGCCCGGTAGATGGGATATACCATCCCGGTGGGCAGAAGCTGTACGGTGTCCTCCCGCAGCTCGGTGATCTGATAGGCGTCATCCTCGATATACACGGTATCGCCCACGGCATAGACCGGGGCGGCTGGGTCATAGGAGGTTCTTTGCGGAGTTGGGCGGCGAACTGCATCATATTCCTCATCGGAAATGGAAACTTCGGAAGTCTGCTCTGTCTCTGCATCTGACATCACCTGTTGGATAAACGGGGCATTGTCCAGTTTTTCCGGGTCTGCCACCTGGCCGTTGACGATCCCTCTTTCTTCCAGAGTTTCCCGGATGGCGATTGGGTCGATGTCGTCAAAACGGTTCTGTTCTTCTTCGGTATAGAACCGGTCCTCCTGAATGAGCTGGGCAATCCGGCGCTGTACCTTCGGCCAGGGTAGCTGCGTTTCCTCCGGGCTGCCGGCACGGACAACGAACAGGCTGTTGCTGTTACTGCCGCCGTATTCCTGAGCCAGCCATGCGGCGGTATCTTTTTCTCTTGCATGGTCTTTCATATAGCGGATAACAGCGTGTTTACTCTCGATATTGCCGTTCCATGCACAAAGGGCAGTATCAATATCTTCCTGAGAAAGAGGGCGCAGAAGTTCATGGAGCTTTGGATAGGTCTCGTCGATCACTTCCCGGTGTAAACGCTGACGGAACTCCGGCACATCCGAATAGAGTCGGATCAGCTCCATATCCTTAGAACCAAGGACTGCACGGCGCACAGCGGCATTACCCTCGATGACAGCATTTTCACGGTCAGAATGACCGCAGGCATTGCGATATGCGGTATCCTCGGAAATAGCGGCAGTCACCACAGGCTTATACTGCTCAAACTGCTCCCCAAGGGTAGGCTTTGGCGTTTCTTCTTCCATCTCCGGCTGCTGGGCTTGAATGGCATCTTCTTCGACCAGTTCCTTTTCAGCCTGGATTTTGTCATACTGAGCCTGTTCCTGTTCTGTAAGATAGCGGTCTTTCTGGACGAGAGATGTAATGCGTTTGGCAACCTTTTCCCAGTTCAAGTGAACATCCGGGCAGTCCTGCTTTTTATAGTGCAGTCCTTTCCCATCGTGATCTTCGCCGCTGTGTGTTGCACCAGACAAGGCATGAGAGCGTCCGCCAATGCCATACTCGTCTTTGAGGAATCTCACTTTCTCCTTATCCGTATGGTTTGCCATGAAGAACGCATAGATACGGCCTTTTCCTCCGGCGAAACTGCTGCCGCCGGTCATAGCGGCGTCGATCTCATCCTCGGTAATGAAGTGCTGAACGGTTGGCACTTGGGAAAGGTCTGAAGAAAAGGTCCTGCGTGGCAGGTCAAGGTCCTTCAGGTTCTCCCAGATCTCCCTTGGTCTGTGATAGTGAAAACGCAACAGATCACGGTCCTGCTGATAGGCAGTCCAGAAGGCGGCGTATTCTTCCTTGAGTGTCTGGCGGAAAGCCGGGTCACTCAGCTGCTCCGTCAGGCGGCGAGTCTCCTCCGGGAAACCATTGCCTTTGATCTCTGACAGGCAGGACAAATATCCGGCTTCTCTGGCACCCTCACTGAGATCGTGATACAGATACCAGAGCTTTTCTGCAAGGAGGGAGCGTTCATAGCCTGCCACTTCTGCAAGCTCCACATTGGAGGCAAACTGGCCGCTCTCCAAAAGCTCCCCGATACGCTCTGCGGCGCTCTCCCAGGAAATGACCTGGGCAGACCTGTCATAACGGACAGACTTCCCATGTGAAAGATGGATACCATCCTCGGCATACCATGCGCTCACACTGCCAAGGCCATTGCCGCCGTGGTACAGCGTTTTCAGTATCTCGGCAATCTCAGCGGTGGTTTTCTGCTTTTCAAAGGCTGCAACCACACGCTCCCTTTGACGGTCTGTATTGCCGCCCAAACGCAGCACATGGTCGATGTCATTTTGGGCAAAAGAAAAAGCAGAGGATGTATGCGCTACATTCTCTGCTTCATCTATGGATTGGATCTGTTCCGCTTCGGAGAGGAATAGGTTTAGAGTCAGCTGTTGATAAGCTCCGCCATCAGGATTTCCTCGGCCTGAGCTTTGCAGGTGTTCATCAGCCCCACCCACTTCATGGGATCGCTGGCTTTCAGTTCCTCGGTGGCTCCCGCTTCTTTCGCCAGCTGGGGCACCATCTGCTCCAGTCTGCTCTGGGCGGTCTCGTCGATCTCCAGAAGGTGCTGGTACAACTTCTCGCTCAGCAGCATCTGGTTGTAGAGGATGGGACGGTGTTCCTTCAGGTAGGTTTTCCTCATCCTTCCGTACTTGCCCAAGGGTTTCTCCGGCTGCTGGCTCAGCTTCAGGTCGGGAATCAGATAGTCTCCGTTCTGGATATAGGTCATGGGATTGTTCATTTTGTTTGCTCCTTTCTTGGTTGGTTTCGCGCTCTGCATTTCGGACGGTGACGCCGATCTGCCGCAGCACCTGCTGGTTAATCTGACTGACCGCTGTTCCCAGCGCCCCGATAGTTGCCGGGGTATTGAAATCAAAGATCGCCATGAAATCTTCGTGGTCGAAGTAGCGTTCCGGTTCCAGTCCACAGCGGGACATCAAAGCATAAGTGATACTGACGGTGGCTGCTGCCTTGAACTGTACTCCGATGTTAAACTCATCATATTCCTCCAAAAAGGAACCGTCAACGATATAGAAAAAGTCCTGCTGATGCTCCGTCCAGTATTCCTCAGCCAGTTTTCCGGCTACCTCGGTGAGCTGTCCGGCAAGGTCATCACCGGAAACATCATAGGTGCGCTCAAGCATGGCCTGCACCGAATCCAAATGGCGCTCCTCCAGCTGCCACAGCCAGGGAGTGCGGGAATGTTCACGGGTTCCGGTGTCGGAAATATCAAAAACATAGCGCAGGCGGGGCCTGTCCCCGGAATCGTCCACCAGAGCAATTCCCTTGGAGCCGCGCCTTACATACCGGCCCATCTTTTCATTCCACAAATCGTACTCTGCACAGGCGGTGGCGTCCGGACGCTGGGCGTAGATCATCAACTGCTCATGGAACGGGTACTTGTAAAGGCGGGAAGCAGTGGTGAGAAACCCTGCCCATTCCTGCCAGCTCCCCGTGAGCTGCGTTGTCACCTTCTCCGCCATCTGTGCATATAGTTCAGCTTTGGTTGGCATAGTGTTCTGTCCTCCTTTCAGTTTTGGGGTAAAAAGGTGGGGTGGCATATTGCCACCCCATCCCTGCGATTATGGTGTTTACTGGTCAAAATCCGGATACAACTCCAGCTCGGCAAACTCGGCATCACTCATGGCCTGGAGCTTGCCCAGTGCGCTGTCTGTCAACTCCCGCAGCTCGGTTTCCTCCGGGGCCAGCTCGCCGCGCATATCACGCAGGCTGTCGATCAGTCCGGTGCGGCTGCCGGTATTGTAAATGCACATCAGGTTCATTTCCTCAAAAGTAAAGTTTCCCATATCAAATCTCCCTTTCCGCACTCTTTTTTGGCGCTATCTTTTTGTGTTCTGCCTTGGGCTGGCTTTTCAACTGCTCCATGACGGACTTTTTCTTTTCCCGTTCCTCCCGATGGGCAGCGGCAGCCAAATCCATGAGGGAAATGGGCTGACCGCTTCGGGCCTGCTGTTCCAGCTCTGCCACCGTAGGCTCTTTTGCGCCATTGTTGATGATACCGTCGATCATGCCGTAATCGTCCTCCACGGCCATCTCCGCATTTTTCAGCGGATTTTCCGGCAGGAATCCGGGGATCTGGGTAAAACCAACACTGTCACAGTAATGACAGGATACCTTACCGTCCTGCTTGATCGCAACGATGTCACTGACACTCATAGAAGGACTGTGAAAATCCGCCGGCTTTTGCAGATTAAACTGCTCATATAGTTTTTCCAGCTGCTCCGGTACCGTGCCAGACTCCCTCAGCGGAGCTGTGTAAATGAGGTCATAATTGCTGCGGTCTATGGAAATGTCATGGGACTTTAACCAATCCAGATTCATAAAGCGCACATTCTGCGGATCGTCACGGCTCACCTGATAGATAGCAAAGCAATCTCTGTTCTGGGATAGAAATGCCTGTTCGCGTTCCTGCTGATGTTCCTGACGCTCCATGACCTTTTCGTGGAACTGAGGGCTTTTCTCCCATTCCTCACGGTCCACGCCAAAAAGACCGCCATGCTCCATGATTTCCTGCGGGTCAAACACCATGCTCTCCGTATTGTCCTCATGCAGCACATAGACGGTCAAACCAGCGGCATCCAGTTCCAGCGCCCGTTCTCTGGTGACAGGGAGCATTCCATCATAGAAGTAGCCGTATTCCTGCATATCCGGTGTGGATACCTGCTCATCAGGCATAGGGTATTCATCCAGCGCCTGCTCTTGTGCTTCCGGCAGCTGAGAAGAAGCAGCCATCTGACTGGCCTCTGCCTGCATCTGCTGGTAGGCAGCTTCCTGCAAGGTCTCAATCATGGACAACGGTGCGTATTTTACCGAGTCTCTGCCCAAATCGTTGTCATCACAAATCTGGAGAACTGCCTTCATGCGGGAAATCTCCGGCATATCCAGCTGACCACCATCCAACTCTTTCATGGACGCGGCATCGTAAAGGGTATAGTCCCAGCCGCTGTCACAGGACTGGATATGAAGATAGGTGGCATCGTCAATCAGAAACAAAGCCTCCTGCTGGTTGGCATCCGCCCCCAGCACTTCCATTTCCGGCATTGCCGCAGCCAGTTCCTTTACCGCTTTTTGCACCAGAGGATTATCACGGTAATAGTCGATTGCCTGGATGGTGTCCAGGTCAATGGTCTGGCCGGTCAAAATCGGAAAAGGTCCTTCATAGTCGCTTCCGTCTTTCAGCTCAAAACCAATGCCCTTGATCCCGTTCATTCGCTCTGCTGGAATCTCCTGATAAATGCGGACAGCTTCCTCCAAAGACAGGTTATCGTGGTATTCTCCGAGGTTTGGAAATTCCATGCACTCTGCTACATAGTAGGTCAGATCGCCGGTCGGCAGCCTATCAGATACCTTAATGGCATCTGCTGGCTGCTCTATCGGGGCGGTTTCCGGCTCTACCTTTGCATGAGGGTCGATTCCGCGCTCTTTGCAGATTTCCTTATAGTGGCGCTCAATGTCGGAGATCAAAGTGCCGGAGGTTTTGTTGATGGTCTCCAAACTGGCTCTCAGTTCTTTCAGCTCCTTGCCTTGACTCCAACTGGCAATATAGCCAAAGCTATTTTCTCCAGTCTCGATGCCAAAATATTTGCAGACTGCATAGGAGATGCTTTCAGCCTCCACTTCTTCCGTGTGACGGTTTTTGATTGCCTGTTTTTCTGCGGTTGCATCTTCCTCAACTGCAAGACGCCATTCAAACTGATTTTCGTCCACATAGCGCCAATCCATATCAGAAGCAAACTGTTCGGCTTCTTTTTCTGTGGCAAAATCCAGCTTGAAATCATGCTTAGTTCCACCTTCACTCTCCAGCACAACCTTCCATGACGGTAGCATTTCATATTTTTTAGGGTCATGGAGCTTGCTGTGGGCAATCTCGTGTACTGTGGCTGAAACCGTCTGAACCTCACTCATGCCCTGACGAATGGCAATTTTCTGATGATCGGCAGAAAAATAGCCGTCCGTATCGGCGGCCATTGCTTCAAAAGTAATCGGCACCGGTGCGCTGCGGCGCAGGGCCTCCATGAATGCCTCATAATTTGGCACATTGCCGGAAAGGGAGGAAGCAAGCTCCGGCAAAGGTTTCCCGTCGGTCTGGCTCACATCAAAGACCTTGACCGGACGAAACATGGGGATCTCGATTTCTTTTTCCTCTGTAACGATCTTTCCGTCTTTATCCAAAATCGGAGCCTTGGTATCCGGGTCCAGCTTCTGCTCCTCGATTTTCTTCTTATACGGTGTCGGGGCAATGATGGTAATGCCATGCTCGCCCTTTTTTACATGACGCTCAAACTGGTCTTTCCACTTATTGTATCCGGCTACCAAAGTGGCATCCGGCTTCTGCATATAGATGAGCATGGTGTTGTTTACCGAATAGCGGTGAAATCGGGACATGACGGACAGATAGCGCATATACTTTTCGCTTTCAAACAGTTCTTTGATGCCCTGCTCGATGCCATCTGTGATTTCCCTTAGCCGTTCTCGGTTGGTGGGTTTATTCTCAGCCATGATTTTCAATCTCCTTTCCAAGTGTGTGATTTCTGCTGTGTGTTCTGCAATCCATGCCTTTTGTTCTTCTTCACTTTCATAAAGAAAAAGGTCCAGCAGGTACTCTACATAGGTTTTCTTCTGGATTGCTTCCACAAAGCGGGGGTGCGGTTCTTCCTCCGGTGTCCTGGGAGAACGGTCGGTTTCCCATTTTTTCAGCAGATAGTAGTAATCGGACAGTACGCGGTAACAGCGCTGTCGATCCTCCCGAAACTTCTGTGCCTCGGTTTTTTGCCGGACATATCTCCTGCGGGGCGGGGCCTGACTGTCATAGATCAGGCCAAAGTCCTGTGCCAGTTTCTCCGCCGCTTCTTTTGGGGAGAGGTTAAAGAGCTTTGCGGTAAAGTCGATCACATCCCCATCTTCACCGCAGCCAAAGCAGTGGAACCGCTGGTCTACCTTCATGCTGGGGTTCTTATCATCGTGAAAGGGACAGCAGGCCATACCATTTCGTTTGACCTCGATCCCATAAAACGCTGCCGCTTCTCTGGTGCTGACCGACTGCTTGACCGCTTCAAATACATTCTCTGCCATGTGCCTTTAACTGCCGGACTTTTTCACAGGGGGCTGGTATCCGGCGGCTTTCGCACGCTCACTGGCAGCTTTGCGACGCTCGGCGCTGTATGGCTCCCGGACTGATACACACCGCTTGGGGACGGTAAAGTTATGGGCGTCCTTTCGGATGATCTGGTCGGGGTGCTT
>NZ_JAOQJO010000026.1:34392-41957 GCF_025567015.1 Waltera acetigignens
CGGCTGTTTTTTCTTGGCAGCCCACCATTTGTTGTTTTTCCAGATTGCAAATTTGCAAGAATCATTCTGACAGAAGAAGCCTTTTTGCAGTTCTGCAACTTCACCGCCGCAGCGAGGGCATTTGCCCACCACCTCACGGGGCGGAGTGAACAGATACTCAGTTCCCTTGATGACCTGATAAGTCCCCACCAGATCTTTCAGCATGGTGCTGATCCCGTCTAAAAACTCCTCCGGGGCAAGCTGCCCGCGCTCGATCTCGCCCAGGCGGTACTCCCACTCGGCAGTCAGAAGCGGCGATTGCAGTTGTTCCGGCAGCACTGTGATCAGGGAAACTGCATCGTGGGAAGGGAGAAGCTGCACCGTTTTCCTGCTCTTTTTTCGTTCCAGAAAACCGGCAGATACCAGCTTTTCCAAAATACCGGCACGGGTGGCCGGTGTCCCCAGACCTTTTCGCTCGGCGTCCTCCGGCATATTCTCTTTTCCGGCAGTCTCCATTGCGGACAACAAGGTATCCTCCGTAAAGTGCTGAGGCGGACTGCTTTTGCCTTCTTTGACGATTGCCGCAGCAACCGAAAGGGTCTGTCCTTCGGTCAGCTCCGGCAGGGCTTTCTCTGCGCCCTCTTTTTTCGGCTCTGCATCCTTCATTTTGGCACGGTAAGCGTCCTCCAGTGCTTTCCATCCGGGATGCTTCACCGTTTTTCCTTTTGTGGTAAACTCCCCACCGGCACACGCTGCAATCACAACAGTTTCCGAATAGATATGGGGCTGGGCTACGGCGCACATCAGACGCAGGGCCACCAGCTCCAGCACCGCTTTTTCTCCCGCAGGAAGGGCAGAAAGGTCTGCATCCTTGAGATTTCTGGTAGGGATTACTGCGTGATGGTCGGTTACTTTCTTATCGTTGATGACCGTATGCGGATCACAGGTAATGGCGATCCCTTTGCGAAACGGCATAGCACTGGCAACCAGATTCACCAGCACCGGCAGGCTGTCTGCCATATCACCAGTCAGATAGCGGCTGTCAGTACGGGGATAGGTGCAGAGCTTCTTTTCATACAGGCTTTGTAGATAGTCCAGGGTCTGCTGGGCTGTAAATCCAAGCAGGCGGTTGGCATCTCTTTGCAGGGTAGTCAGGTCATAGAGGGCAGGCGGCTTTTCGGACTTTTCCTTGCACTCCACCTTTTTGATTGTGACATTTGCACCCTGACAGGCTTCTTTCAGCTGCTCGGCAGCGGCCTTATTCGCCATGCGCTCCCCGGATACGGTAAGACCGGGCAGCTCCAGCGCCACGGTATAAAAGGGAATCGGCTGAAAGGTGTCGATCTCAGCTTCTCGCTGGACAATAAGCGCCAGTGTTGGGGACATCACGCGCCCGATGTTGAGGGTACGGTGATACAGCACGGAAAAAAGCCTTGTGGCATTGATTCCCACCAGCCAGTCGGCCTTGGCACGGCAGAGGGCAGCATCTCGAAGTCCGTCATAGTCCGCACTGGGGCGCAGGTTTGCAAAGCCTTCCCTTATGGCGGAGTCCTCCATCGAAGAAATCCAGAGCCTTTTCATCGGCTTCTTGCAACCTGCCAGCTCATAGACGCTGCGGAAGATCATCTCGCCCTCGCGTCCGGCATCACAGGCATTTACCACTTCCGTCACATCCGGGGCATTCATCAGCTTTTTGAGAATATCAAACTGCTTTTTCTTATCTTTTCCTACCACCATCTGCCAATGTTCCGGCAGGATAGGCAGATCATCATATCGCCACTTGGCATACTTTGGGTCATAGCTGTCTGCATCCGCAAGACCGGCCAGGTGGCCCACGCACCAGCTGACACGCCAGCCGTTGCCCTCCAGATACCCGTCCTTACGGACGGTTGCGCCGATCACAGCCGCCAAATTCTGGGCAACTGATGGTTTTTCGGCAATTACCAATTTATGTTGAGCCATGATGGTTCCTCCTCTCTTTGAGCCATCGGGACATTTCCCGGTGACAGATACCTACGCAGGGTCTTCCATAATTCCCGCAACCATAGCAGGGGTGGCTGTGGGGTAAAGAAGGAGGACGGGAAGTTTCCTTCCCGCCCTCCGGCCTGCGTGTCATCATGCGTTCATAGGGACTGTCTGTGAATCGGGTCATTTCACACTGTCCTCATCATCTTCTTCTGTGCTGCCCCCGTCAGCGTCCGGCTCGTCCGACTCCTCATCCTCGGTTTCCCATTCCTCGGAATCCTCCTCGCCATAATCATAATCGTCCAGACTGTCATTGCCCTTGGTCTTAGGCTTGTTCTTAACGAGCTTCAAGTAGGCAAATACGCCACCGCCTCCCAGCAGAGCCAGCAAAAGGACTATCGCAGCCGGGTTCAATCCGGCAGGCTTCTCCTTTTCCGGCTCCGATGTTTCTGCCGGAGGTTCCGGTGCTTTGCCCGTACATTTACTCTTATCAGTTGCGCAGACCGGGCAGGCCGTATTGACTGCCCCTGCTTCACATTTTGTTGAACAGCTGCATACCGCAGGCATCTCCTCTTTGGGTTTTCCATCTTCCATCAGCGCCGCAAGGTCTGCATCGTCCACCTGATTCAGAAAGTGAACAGCAGTCTCCTTGTCCTCATTAGCCCTGTCGATCAAAATGTAAAAATAGTTGCCAGCCTTGGTGGTAACGGTAATGAGCTGCTTATTGCCACCAAAATCATCCACCAGAGCGGCATTGCCATCTGGTGTAAGTGCCGGTGCCGGTTCTGCTTCTTCCACAATCACATTGCTGTCATTGGTAGAATCCTCTACCGGTGCCGCCGGAGCCTGTTCTGACCCCTGTGCGAAAGCAGGGATCGTAAAGCCAAATGCCACAACCATTGTCAGGCAAAGGGCGGAAAGTGTTTTGCAAATTCTTTTATTCTTCATAAGCGGTAGCCTCCTGATTATTTGATTCCGACAGTGCTGTATCTCTGCCGTGGTTCATTCCACCGGAAAGCATAGCGTTCAGCTGTGCTGGAGTCATGCGTAACGCACGAACCATCTGAACGATCTCCAGATTCTCTGCCTCGGTTTTCTGTGCTTCCAGCGCCTTGAGCTTTTCCTGGTACTCTGCGATCTTCTCGCGGACCTTTGTAATCTCCTGGTCAATGCGCTCAATTTTGTTTTTTGCCATAACCGTTCACTCCTTTCCACAAAGTCTGTTACCAGTTCATCAGGCCGTAGCCCTTAATACTTTGATAATTCAGGTCATAACTTTTGATTTTGCAGGCATCGCCGGAATTTCCCTCCACCGTATAAACACGGCTGCCATCCGTACCGATCACGATACCCACATGGTCTGCTGTCCCATCCAAATCCCAATCAAAGAAAATTGCATCTCCGGGAGCCAGATTGTTATAGCCTCTTGCACCCCATTGTCCATGAGACTGGAACCACGGAACGCCCTGCCACTCACAGCCTGCAAAGCGCGGTTCACTTTTTCCAGCCTGGTTATAACACCAGGATACAAAGCAGGCGCACCACTCCACGCGACTGTCAAAGCCATACCAGCTCCAATAAGGATAGCCGCCCACATTGCCCACCTGACGCTTGGCCAGTTCCACCAGCTGAGGATTGCCGGGGCGGGTACCGTTAATGAACTGCACACCGGACAGATCTTCCGAGCCGCTGGTATCAGGGGAACCGCCGCCAAACAACAACGGCTTATTGCCCATGGTCTGTCGGTAGACCTGATACATTTCCATCTGCTCCGGGGTCAGAATCTCCGACGCCACAGCGGAAATGGGCTTGCTGGTGAGTTTCACATTCAAAATGTAATACTCGTAGGGGACTTCTTCTGAGGTGGTCTCGCCGGTCTCCGGGTCGGTGGAGGTCTCCGTGCGGTAGCGAATCTCCACTTCCTCAGTAAGCGTCAGCTGATACTGTGCTGCAAACACACGCGCCAGCTCTGCCTGAGCGCTCTGCCGGGTGTAGCCTTGCAAAACGGCAGACAGAAATGCTGCCAGCTCATGAGGGTCATGACCGATCATACCAAGGTCGTAGCGATACTCGTCATACCCTGGGTGGCTGCTTTCTATGTTGTCGATTTCCTCCTGCAACTGGGCTTCTCTGGCTGCATAATCTGCCTCCACCGCCAGCATTTCCGGGTCATCCGACGGATAGGTGGTGCCGGAGAGAACGGAACCGATGCTCTGCGCCATCATGGAGCAGGAGGACATGGTATTCATCAGCATACAGGTAATGAGGAACAAAACCCCTGCCATCAGGAAACCCTTCTTGTGGCGCATGACGAATGCCCCTGCCTTCTGTACCTTTTCTTTTACCGTCCTTGCGGCTTTTCCGGTTTTGGATGCAGCCTGGGCGGTATTTCCGGCAGTCTGACCGGCGTGTTTGGCGGCGGCATACTGCTTTTTGATGGCCTGTTTTTGCTGCCAGCGGGAAAGAGGGTTGCTGGCAAACTGGGGATTTTCCTGCAAAGATTTCTGGTACAGAACATTTACATTTGCCTTTTCCAGTTGACGCTCTGCCTGGGCTGCTTTGCGGTACGGCTTCAGCTTGTGGCTGCGATAGCCCTCCCGCACCAGATAAGCGCCGGTCTCCACCGCTTCCTCGGACTTGTGGGCGCTTTCCACGCCCACATTGTCCTGCTCTGTTTCCCGGATCTCTTTGTGGAGCTTGCCTGCGACCAGATGGACGGGAGCTTCCCTGACTCCTTGAGAAACTTTGGAAGGTGGCTTTTTCTTGTCCTCAAAGGTCAGCTTCGAGGTCTTTTTTCCGGTATCCGGGTCAATGACCGTCTGCCTGACCTTTTTCTTTGGGATATTGGCCTGCGCCTTATCTGCTCTGACCGCAGCTTTCTCCGCTTTACGGATCGGCTTTTCCAGTGCAGGATCAGACTGTTCCTCATCAGTAAAGCGCAGGCGCGGCTCTTTATTCAAACCATTCTCCCAGCATGAGGGAGGACATCATGTAGTGCAGCTCTGCATAAATGGCCATTCCCACAGGATCGTTGAACATACAGCCGGACAGGTAGGCATAAAACTGTGCCACCACATCGGACAGGATCTTCGCCTCTGTTCCTTCCAGAATCAGGCCGCCCATACCTTCTTTAGCACGAATGGCGCTCCAGACCTCTGCCAGACGGAGAAGCCCCACCTGACCGGTCTCATTCAGTTCGGCTGCCTGATCTGCCGCCGTGCGGCACTCACTTACCGCATCGGCCATGACCGTAAGCAGCTGGCTGCGCTGGGCATTTACCGCCCTGTCAAAAAACATCAGCGGATTTTTATTCAAAATGTTGGGATTCATCATCATTCATCCTCCTTCTTTTTCAGTTCCTGGGGTTTGGTAGTCATAATGCGGTAAAGCTCGGTGTTCTTCGGGAAGTGATCCACAAACGGCAGGATTGTAGAGCCATAAAACAGCAGGCCCTCGCCCTCACCGGAGTGGGTCACATAGCTAAGCTGGTGCGTGGAAATGCCCAGCTGCTTGGCGAGGATCTGACGGTCTCCGCCTGCCTGGTTGAGCATATACACGAAGTCGGAATTTTCAAAGATGTTCTCTACCTCGCGGCTGCTCAAAAGGTCTTTGACATTCTGGGTGATACCTGTCGGAATACCGCCCCATTTTCTGAATCGCTTCCAGATTTCCACCGTATAGGCGGCGGTCTGCTCTTCCTTCAAAAGCAGGTGCATCTCGTCGATGTAGTAACGGGTGGACTTGTGGGCGGCACGGTTGATGGTAACGCGGTTCCACACCTGATCCTGTACCACCAGCATACCGATTTTTTTAAGCTGCTTGCCCAGTTCCTTGATGTCATAGCAGACAATCCGGTTATCAATGTCCACATTGCTCTGATGATTGAACACATTCAACGAACCCGTTACATAGATTTCCAATGCCGTTGCAATGTACTGAGCTTCTTTTTCTTCCTGCTCCCGCAGCAAGTTATAAAGGTCCTCCAAAATCGGCATATTCTCTGGCTTTGGGTCATTGAGATATTCGTTGTAAACCAGCCGTACACAACGGTCAATAATGGTTTTCTGCACCGGCTGCAAGCCCTCCTTACCGCCCACGATCAGCTCACACAAGCTGAGGATAAAATCAGACTTGAGTGACAGCGGGCTTTCATCATCCGAATAGTCCAGATTCAGATCCATCGGATTGATATAGTTGGTTGAAGTAGGTGAGATCTTGATGACCTGCCCATGCAGACGCTCAACAAGAGGTGCGTACTCCGCTTCCGGGTCACAGATAATTACATCATCGCTGGTAAGCAAAAAACAGTTGGCAATTTCTCGTTTTGCGCTGAAGGACTTACCGGAACCCGGCGTACCCAGAATCAGACCGTTGGGGTTTTTCAGCAGCTTTCTGTCCACCATGATGAGGTTGTTGGACAGAGCATTGATGCCGTAGTACAGGGCTTCTTTCCCATTCTGGAACAGTTCCTGCGTAGTAAAGGGCACAAAGATAGCTGTGGAACTGGTGGTCAGTCCTCGCTGAATCTCAATCTGATTGAGACCCAGAGGCAGACAGCTCATCAGCCCTTCTTCCTGCTGGAAGTCCAGCCTGGTCAGCTGACAGTTATACTTCTGGGCAATAGAGCCTGCCTGAAAGATGTTGTTGCCAAGCTGACGGGGATTGTCCGCTGTGTTCAGCACCAGAAAGGTCAAAAGGAACATTCTCTCGTTGCGGCTCTGCAAATCCTGCAAGAGTTTTTTCGCTTCACTGCCGTAGGTAGCAAGGTCAGATGGAATGATGTCCATGTCGTATCCGGCACGGACTGCTTTTTTCTGTTCCTCGATCTTGCTGCGGTCCAGGTCGGTAATCTTCCGCTTTACCGTTTTGATGGCTTTCACCTGATCCACCGACTGAATGTGCATACTCACAATGAGCGAGCTTTCCATATCCAGAAAATCAGCCAGCAAACGGTCATTCAGTTCCGGTGCGAGGATCTGCAAAAAAGAAACAGCTCCGTATTTCTTACCCATACGGAACTGCTTTCCGGTGCGGAACTCAAAGGAGCTTGGTGCAATAAAATCCTTGGTGGACAGACCGGAAGGAGCCAGCCAGTCCCATTCAAACTGAAACGGGAGTTGTTCATCCATGTGGAATACCGCATGAAGCTGAAAAAGCCTTTCTTTACCGTCCAGCGTTCTGGCAGCTACACCAAGACGCTTGAAGTTATTAAGTATATCGGTCTCAATACGCTCCAGACGGGGCTTGGCGGCTTTGATGCTGTCTGCGTCGATACCAAAGGTCAGGTATTTGGTCTTGATGAGACCGTTGTTACCTCTGGCCAGCTGATTTTGCAGCATTGTGGTGTATTCCTCGCGGATACTGTCAAAGGCATCCCTCTGGGGCGGGATGGAAATGGAGTTAGCAAAGGTCTCCTCCGATGCTGCAAGGTTCAAAAAAGACAGCTGGAAATGAATCGAGCTGTCAAAATAATTGAGGAAATCACACCAACCCTCAAAGATTGCCGTCTTATCTTCGTTTTGGGAGAGCTGATAGTTGATGTCCTGAAACTGAATGGTCTTTGTGTAGTGGCTGTCCGATATGCGGCAGATTCCGTCCGGCCACATCCGTTCATAAGGGAT
>NZ_JAOQJO010000026.1:42207-45031 GCF_025567015.1 Waltera acetigignens
GGTCGCTGCTTTGGACGGATCACAGATATTTTGAGAATGTTGCCCACGATCTTTTCCAGGGGCTGTCCATGCTTTTCGTACATAGCCAGCATAAAGAAGGGCAGCATAACCAGCATCATACACATAGCCGCTACACTGTTTCCGGTAGGTTTTCTGAGCAAAAAGAAAAGCGGTACGCCAATAAGTGCTCCGCCCGTGAAGCAGATAAGCTGCCGCTTGGTCAGATTGAACATGACCTTTGTTTTGACTTTTGTTAAGTCCTTGGGTACGGGTACATAAGCCACTGTGGAAACCTCCTTCCGTTTTAGTGCGCCTGAAAGACTGATTTGGCGAGACTGCCGGTTTTGAACAGCGTAAAACATAGCAGTACGGTGTAGCCCACGCAGCTCCAGATTGCCATGATGATGTCATCTTCCAGAGCGATGTTCTGCACCAGCACAGCATAAATTGCCACGCAGACGATAATGAGAAACGCCTGAAAGCCCAGTGCCAGCAGGGATCGGAGGTAATTCTGTCCCATACCGCCCCATTCTTTGCCCATCATTGCAGCCATTGGAACGGGAGCCACCGAAGTTACAAGGTAGATCTCGATCATACGGCCATAAATAACGATAAAGATACAGATATACAACGCCCACATGGTAATGCCAATAAAGAGGGATTGGAACCACAGTCCGAACAGCGGTCCCAAATCCATTTCCATCAGCCTCGGTTCCAGATCGGTCATAACTGAGGAAATGTCAATGGACGCATCCGAATTGATAATCCCTGCCGCCTGCGCCACCACGCTCTGCGCCATATCAAAGACGCCCATCACGATATTCCATGTGTTTGTGACAATGAGGATGGCGGCAGCTGATTTGAACACCCACTTGAAAATCATCCAGGTATCCACATCATGCAGGTTGTTCTTGTCTGCAATCATCTGGATCAGGTCTACGGTCATCACGATAGCCAGGATCACACCTGCAATCGGCACCATGATGGAGTTTGACAGATTCTCAATCATATTGAAAATACTGCCATTCCATCCCTGTGGGGTCTGTCCTACCTGTACGGATATATCCGCGACCTGTTGGTTTACGCTGTCAAACATCCCCGAAAGGTTGCTCATAATACCGCCCACCAGCATTTCTTTCAGCCAATTTGTCAGGGCTTCAAGTAAGAAATCCATACGGTGTCAACCTCCTTTCCGCCGCCCCCGCAGAGCTGCGGGAGCGGCAAGGATTTCATACGGAGACGCTTAGACAGAGAACAGCCCGGAGAGCAGAGGTACAAGAACCATACCAACAACGGCTACACCAGCACCGGCCATAAGCTGCTTCATGCCCTGAGATTTAGCGCCAGGGTTGTCGTTGCCGTAACCTTCCAGCAGGTTGATGACACCCCAGATACCAAGACCAGCGCCCAGAGCGATAACGAGCGTCTGAAGAACGGTAATTGCCTGTTCAAAAAATGCCATAAATAATATTAGCCGGAATCATTTGAATGATTAGTTAGGTTTGTTTCATAAGCGCACAAAAGCCGGAACAATCTGCCCTCGATATATGAGAGCCTGATTCCGGCTGTCCTCCTTTTTCATTATTTTGTTGATGATTGCCCGCTTTGTACGCCAATGGCCTCAACAGAGGCAGTTGCGGCAAATAGATACGATCACTCCTTTCTCAGCGGAACCGTATTACACGCCCTCCGTGTCTACTTCATATACATCGCAGACCTCATCAGGCTTGAGTTTTAGTCTGGCAGACAAAAATGCTTCAATATCAAAGGTATTTCGCTTGTCTGCATCAGCTGTGTATTTGAAATTAGGGTGTCTGGTAATGTCATACTTGTCTGAAAGAAACGGACGCACACCGCGCAACTGCAAGATGCACTTGCCGCCATCCATAACTGCCAGCTCGTCCTGGCTCATCAGCTCTTTTCCCAATTTCTGATAGTTGAGCGAGTGGGAGGTCTCCCGTCCCCGGCTCTCTCCGGTGTTGTAAGTGTCTATGGTCTCCTTTCCCAGAACAGCCGCCAGCTCTTTCAGCGTTGTTGGCTCTTTGCCACCCAGGAAGATGGAAGTATCCATATTGCCGATGATGGTATCAGCATTATCTTTGTAAATTGCCTTGAGCTGGCTCTGTGCCTGCAACACCAGACAGGCAGAGATTTCACGGCTTCGGATGGTGGCCACCAGCTTTTCCAGCTTCGGAATCTGCCCGATGTTAGCACACTCATCAATCAAACAGCGCACATGAACCGGAAGCCTGCCGCCATACACATCATCGGCCTTTTCACAAAGCAGGTTGAATAACTGGGTGTAGCACATGGAAATGAGAAAGTTAAAACTGTCATCCGTATCACTCATAATGAGGAACAGAGCCGTTTTTCTGTCTCCCAGCGTATCCAGTTCCAACTCATCGTAGGATGTAACCTCGCGCAGCTCCGCAATATCAAATACGGCCAGACGCGCACCGCAGGAAATCAAAATCGACTTAGCGGTTTTGCCGGCTGCCAGCTTATATTTCTTATACTGCCGCACTGCGAAGTGGTTTGGCTTTTCCGATTCCAGTGCATCAAACATCAGGTCTACGGGGTTTTTGAACTCCTCGTCATCCTCACGGACTTCCATGGCGTTGATGAACTCGATGAGGGTGGAGAAGTTTTGCTCCTCCACCGGAGCCTCATAATGGATATAGCCAATCAACGCGCAATACAGCAATGTTTCCGCCTTGACCCAGAAATCGTCTCCGGCCTTGCCTTCGTAGAGTAGGAATGAGCCGCCTTGCGGCATTACTGCCGTAGGTTTGCCCAAACCCCTCCCAGAACCGGACGTACACCT